>NZ_JAUSZF010000002.1 GCF_030817315.1 Sphingomonas faeni
CCCAGCAGAATCCACCCCGGCGACGATCACCATCGATCCCGCCTTCATAGTGGGCCCCGTCCGGCGGCGCACCTTCGGCGCCTTCGTGGAACACCTCGGGCGTTGCGTGTACACCGGGATCTTTGAGCCGGAACACCCCGACGCCGACGAGGACGGCTTCCGCAAGGACGTGCTTGAGCTGACCCGTGAACTGGGGGTCTCCACGGTGCGGTATCCCGGCGGCAACTTCGTCTCCGGATACCGCTGGGAGGACGGAATAGGGCCGGTGGACCAGCGGCCCGTCCGGCTGGACCTGGCCTGGCACTCCACCGACCCCAACTCCGTGGGCGTGGACGAGTTCGCCAAATGGTCCGCCAAGGCCGGCGTGGAACCCATGATGGCCGTGAACCTGGGCACCCGCGGCGTCCAGGAAGCCGTTGACCTGCTGGAGTACTGCAACATCGACGGCGGCACCGCACTCTCCGAGCAGCGCCGGGCCAACGGTGCCGCCAACGGCTACGGCATCAGGATGTGGTGCCTGGGCAACGAAATGGACGGACCCTGGCAGATCGGGCACAAGAACGCCCAGGAGTACGGCAGGCTGGCCGCGGACACCGCCCGCGGAATGCGCATGATCGACCCCGGCCTGGAGCTCGTGGCCTGCGGCAGCTCAGGACCCACCATGCCCACCTTCGGCGAGTGGGAGCGGGTGGTCCTCACCGAAACCTACGACGTGGTGGACCTGGTCTCCGCGCACCAGTACTTCGAAGACTCCGGCGACCTCCAGGAACACCTCGCCGCCGGGCACAAGATGGAAGCATTCATCCGCGACATAGTCAGCCACATCGACCATGTGAAGTCCGTCAGGAAGTCCTCCAAGCAGGTGAACATCTCCTTCGACGAGTGGAACGTCTGGCACATGAGCCGTGGCGAATCCAAGGTGCCCAGCGGCAACGACTGGCCGGTGGCCCCGGTCCTGCTGGAAGACACCTACACGGTGGCGGACGCCGTGGTGGTGGGGGACCTCCTGGTCACGCTGCTCCGCAACACCGACCGGGTCCATTCCGCGAGCCTGGCGCAACTGGTGAACGTCATCGCCCCCATCATGACCGAACCCGGCGGCCGGTCCTGGAAGCAGACCACCTTCCACCCGTTCGCCCTGACCTCCCGGCATGCGTCCGGCACCGTCCTGCAGCTCGCCGTCGAATCCCCCCTGGTCAGCGGCGGCACGACCGCCGGCTTCGCCGCGCTGTCCGCCGTCGCCACCTATGACGCGGCGAAGGGCGAGGCGGTGGTGTTCGCCGTCAACCGCTCCGCCACCGGAGCACTCACCCTGGATGCCGCCGTCGGCGGCCTGGGCAATGTCAGGGTGATCGAGGCGCTGACGTACTCCAACAAGGACCCCTACTGGCAGGCCACGGCCGACGATTCCAGCTCCGTCCTGCCGGCGGAGAACGTCACGGCCAAGACCGACGGCGGCCGGCTCACCGCCGAGCTTCCGGCCGTGTCCTGGTCCATGATCCGGCTCGCCGTGGAGGCCTGACCGGGCCCCGCACCAGGGCGGAGGCGCCCTTATGACGACGACGGCCCGCAGGTGGGAGGATGGACGGCATGGAACTGCACATCACGGGGGATCCCGCCGCGGACAAGTTGTTGAGTGAGGACGCCTTCGCCCTCCTGACCGGCATGCTGCTGGACCAGCAGGTGACGATGGAATCGGCCTTCGCCGGGCCCGAAAAGATCCGGAGCCGGATCGGATCCATGAAGCCCGAGGCCATTGCCGCGCACGATCCCGCCGCCTTTGTGGAGATGTTCAAGGAGCGCCCCGCCGTCCACCGCTTCCCCGGTTCCATGGCTGCCAGGGTGCAGGCGCTCGCCGAGGCTGTCCGGAACGAATGGGACGGCGACGCCGCAGCCATCTGGACCGAAGGCTCACCCGACGGCGCAGAGGTGCTGAAACGGCTCACGGCGCTGCCCGGCTTTGGGGAGCAGAAGGCAAAGATCTTCCTGGCCCTGCTGGGCAAGCAGCGTGGCCTTGAAGCGCCCGGGTGGCGGGAAGCGGCCGGGAATTACGGGGAAGAAGGCTCCTACCTGTCCGTGGCGGACATCGTGGACCCGGAATCCCTGGCCAAGGTGCGGGCCAGCAAGCAGGCGGCCAAGGCGGCGGCGAAGGCAGGAAAAGAACGTTAATGGCAGTCACCATGAACGACGTCGCCCGCGCGGCCGGCGTTTCGCTCAAAACGGTCTCGAATGTCCTGAACGACTACGAGTTCATCCGCCCGGCCACCAAGCAGCGCGTGCAGGACGCCATTGCCGAGCTGGGCTATGAGGCCAACCTCACCGCCCGCAGCCTGCGCTCAGGCAAGACGTCCATGCTGGGCCTGGTCTTCTCCGACCTCTCGGCACCCTATTACGCTGAACTGGCGTCACGGCTGATGAAGGCCGCATCACGACACGGCTACCGGGTGCTGGTGGAACAGTCCGGCGCTGACGCTTCCGTTGAACTCAGCGCCCTGCACGGGACGTTCCGGCAGCTCACCGACGGGCTGCTCTTTACGCCGCTGGTGGTGGACGCGGACGCCATCGCCGCCCGCGCCGGCACGAAACCCCTGGTGATGCTCGGCGAGCACATCATTGATCCCCGCTTCGACCTGGTCACCATGAAGAACGAGGAAGCCGCGGCTGCGCTGACCACGCACCTGCTGCAGGCCGGCCGCCGTCGTATTGCCGTCATTGGCGCCAACGCCGGGGAGTCCACCGGGACCGCGGGCCTGCGGATGAACGGGTACCGGAAGGCGCTGGAACAGGCGGGCGTCCCGTTCGACGCCGGACTGGTGGCCCCTGCTCAATGGCGCCGCGATACGGGTGCCGCCGCCGTTGCAGGCCTGATGGCATCGGGCGTCCAATTCGACGCCGTCTTCGGCCTGAACGACGTCCTGGCACTCGGCGCGATGCATGAACTGTTGATCCGGGGAGTCAACGTGCCGGGGGACGTGGCGGTGGCAGGCTTTGACGACATTGACGAGGCACGATTCGCGTCCCCGTCCCTGACCACTATCTCCCCGGGCATGGACGAGATCGCGGAGCGTTCGATCAGCCTGCTGCTGGACCGGATCGGCGGCCGCGAAACATCCGGGCAGGGCGTGCACGTGGAATCGGGGTTCGAGCTGAAGATCCGGGAGTCCGCGCCCTAGGTTCGGTCCGGATGATGGACCTGAAACGTGGCGGAAACGTGACCGGCTTAGGCTGGCAGCACACCCCAGGCCGTCGAAGGGAACCCCATGCATCTGATGCCGCGTGAGCAGGAAAAGCTCCTGATCGTGGTGGCCGCCGACCTCGCCCGCCGCCGCCAGGAGCGGGGACTAAAGCTGAACTACCCCGAAGCCGTCGCCATCATCAGCTACGAACTTATCGAGGGTGCCCGGGACGGCAGGACCGTCGCCGACCTCATGAGCTACGGCACCACGCTGCTGGGCCGTGACGACGTCATGGAAGGCGTGCCGGAGATGATCCATGACGTGCAGATCGAGGCCACCTTCCCTGACGGCACCAAGCTGGTCACCGTCCACAACCCGATCCGCTAAGGAGCGCCGCAATGATCCCAGGCGAGTACATCCTCCGGCCCGAACCCGTGACGGCGAACCCCGGCAGGGCGGCCATCGAGGTGGCGGTGACCAACACCGGCGACCGGCCCGTCCAGGTGGGCTCCCACTTCCACTTCGCCGAGGCCAACGCGGCATTGTCCTTTGACCGGGAGGCGGCCTACGGCCGGCGCCTGGACATTCCGGCAGGAACGGCCGCCCGGTTTGAGCCCGGCGACTCCCGCAGCGTGCGGCTGATCGAACTGGCCGGCTCGCGCGAGGTGTACGGGCTCAGCAACGCGGTCAACGGCAGGCTCGCCGGCCAGGGCAAGCCAGAGGACGGTGCCAAGTGAGCTTCGAGATTCCACGCCGGCAATACGCGGACCTGTACGGCCCCACCGCCGGGGACAAAATCCGCCTGGCCGACACCGACCTGTTTCTCGAGATCGAAAAAGACTTCACGGCCTACGGCGAGGAGGTGGTGTTCGGTGGCGGCAAGGTGATCCGCGACGGCATGGGCCAAAACGGCCAGGCCACCCGCGACCAGGACATCCCTGACACCGTCATCACCAACGCCGTCATCCTTGACTACACCGGCATCTACAAGGCCGACATCGCGCTCAAGGACGGCCACATCTTCCGCATCGGCAAGGCCGGCAACCCGCAGATCACGGACGGCGTGGACATCGTGATCGGCGCCAGCACCGAGATCATCGCCGGCGAGCGAAAGATCCTCACCGCCGGCGGCATCGACACCCACATCCACTTCATCTCCCCGGACCAGGTGCCCACCGCCCTGGCCAGCGGAGTGACCACCATGATCGGCGGCGGCACCGGCCCGGCCGAAGGCACCAAAGCCACCACGGTGACCCCCGGAAAATGGCACATCCAGCGGATGCTGCAGGCAGCTGAAGGACTGCCCGTGAACATCGGCCTCTTCGGCAAAGGCCACGCGTCCGCCGTCGAACCCCTCGCCGAGCAGATCCGTGCCGGCGCCATCGGCCTGAAGGTTCACGAGGACTGGGGTTCCACCACTTCCTCGATCGATACCTCCCTCACCGTCGCTGACGAATACGACGTCCAGGTGGCCATCCACACCGACACCCTGAACGAGTGCGGCTTCGTGGAGGACACCATCCGCGCCATCAACGGCCGGGTGATCCACACCTTCCACACCGAAGGCGCCGGCGGCGGACACGCACCGGACATCATCAAGATCGCGGGCATGCCCAACGTCCTGCCCGCCTCCACCAACCCCACGCTGCCCTACACCCGCAACACCATCGAAGAGCACCTGGACATGCTGATGGTCTGCCACCACCTCAACCCGGACATCCCCGAGGACGTGGCCTTCGCCGATTCCCGCATCCGCGCCGAGACCATCGCCGCCGAGGACGTCCTGCAGGACCTGGGCATCTTCTCCATCACCTCCTCCGACTCCCAGGCCATGGGCCGGGTGGGCGAGGTGATCACCCGCACGTGGCAGGTGGCGGACAAGATGAAGAAGCAGCGCGGCGTCCTGGAAGAGGCCGACGGCGGAACCGGCCCGGGCGCCCACGGCTCGCCAGGCAGCGACAACTTCCGGCTGAAGCGGTACGTGGCCAAGTACACGATCAACCCGGCCATCGCGCAGGGCATCGCGGACTCGGTGGGCTCCGTGGAGGTGGGCAAGTTCGCCGACCTGGTCCTCTGGGACCCGGCCTTCTTTGGCGTCAAACCGGAACTGGTGCTTAAGGGCGGGCAGATCGCCTACGCATTGATGGGGGACTCCAACGGGTCCATTCCCACGCCGCAGCCGCGCACCATGCGGCCCATGTTCGCCACGTTCGGCAAGGCAATGCAGCAGTCCTCCATCACCTTCCTGTCCCAGGCCGCCATCGACGCCGGCGTGCCCGAAGAACTGGGGCTGGAGAAGGTCATCCGGCCCGTCTCCGGCATCCGCACCCTCACCAAAGCCGACCTCAAATACAATGACGCAACCCCGGACATCCAGGTGGACCCGGAAACCTACCAAGTGACGGTCGACGGCGAGGACGTCACCTGCGAGCCGTCCGACGTCCTGCCCATGGCGCAGCGCTACTTCCTGTTCTAGAGCACCGGAGAAACCACGTGATCATCGACAAAGTCCTCGGCAACCTGCACGAGCTGCCGGACCCCGAAGCGTACGCCGGCCTGCACCAGGAAAAAGTGGTCCTGCCCAGCGCCCAGCTGGTCAAACGCATCCAGCGCGCCACCACCGACCACGGCAAGGAAATCGGCATCCGCCTCCCCTCCGGCTCCGGTGACCTCCGCGACGGCGACATCCTCCACGTGGAGGAATCCAACATGATCGTGGTGTCAGTCCTGCCCACCGACGTCCTGGTCATCGCACCCCGCACCATCTCCGAAATGGGCGTCACCGCACACTCCCTGGGCAACCGGCACCTCCAGGCACAGTTCTTCGACGCGTCCTCCGAATACGGGGCCGAGGTCATGGTGTGCGCCTACGACCACACCGTCGAGGACTACCTCCGCCACAACTCCGTGCCCTACACCCGCCAGGAACGCGTGCTCCCTGTGCCTTTCCGCCATGCTGAACACTCGCACTGACTCCGCGCCTTCGGCTCCTTCGGTGGGTGCCGGCGCGGGGGCTTCGGCGGGTGATAGGGGCCGTGCCCGCTTCGCGGTGCCCACCACGCCGCGGCCCCTATCACCCGCCTCCGCCCAGTTGGGCGCGTACGTCGCCTTGGGGTCGCGGTTATGAGTTATCAGCTTGCTCTTCAGCAGCTCACTGATTCTGCGCTTCCTACTGGGGCCTTCGCGCACTCGCTTGGGTTTGAGACCTATGTCGACGCCGGTGTTGTCGCTGATGAGGCTGGTTTTGGGGCTTGGTTGTCCGCGTTCATCTCGCAGTCGCTGACTTATTCCGATGGGCTTGCCATTCGGTTCCTTTATGAGGGGGCTGATGTTGGTGAGCTGGATGGTCTTCTTTCTGCTTCTCTTTTGCCGCGGCAGGTTCGTGAGGCGAGCTGCAAGATGGGGCTTCGGTTGCTGGAAATCGGCGCTGAGGTGTTTCCGTCGGCCGAGCTCGCACTGTATCGGGACCTGGTGACCACGGGCCGGGCCGCCGGGCACCAGCCGCTCGCGTTCGCCGTCGTCGCCCGCTCACTGGGCGTTCCGCCCCAGGAGGCGCTCGCCGCCTACCTCTTCGCCACCGTCACCTCCCTGACACAGAACGCCGTGCGGGCCATTCCGCTGGGCCAGAACGCCGGGCAGCGGGTGCTGCGGAAAGCGCACGACGACGTCGCTGCCGCCATCGACACCATCGCGCACCTCACGCCGGACGACTTCGGCGCCGTCAGCCCCGGGCTGGAAATTTCACAAATGCGGCACGAACGCCAGCGTGCCCGGATGTTCATGAGCTAGCTGTGCTTTCGATTCAGGAGGAAAAATGAGCGAACCCATCAAAATCGGCATCGGCGGACCCGTGGGAGCCGGCAAAACCCAGCTCGTGGAGCGACTCACACGGCACATGAGTGCCGAGATCTCCATGGCCGCCATCACCAACGACATCTACACCATCGAGGACGCCAAGATCCTAGCCGCCAACGGCATCCTCCCCGTGGACCGGATCATCGGCGTCGAAACCGGCGGCTGCCCGCACACCGCCATCCGCGAAGACACCTCCATGAACACCGCCGCCATCGAGGAACTCAAAACCCGCCACCCCGACCTGCAGGTGATCTTCGTCGAATCCGGCGGCGACAACCTCTCCGCCACCTTCAGCCCCGAACTCGTGGACTTCTCCATCTACATCATCGACGTGGCCCAGGGCGAAAAAATCCCCCGCAAAGCAGGCCAGGGCATGATCAAGTCCGACCTCTTCATCATCAACAAAACCGACCTCGCACCCCACGTCGGCGCAGATTTGTCAGTCATGGAGCGGGATTCCAAGGAGTTCAGGGGCAACAAGCCGTTCTGTTTCACCAACCTGAAAACGGACGAGGGCCTCGACAAGGTCATCGACTGGATCCGCCACGACGTCCTGATGCTCGACCTGGCTTCATGAGTACGACGGCGGGAGCGCCACCGGCGGCTTCACCGTATGTAAGGGGCCGTGCCCGCTTCGCGGTGCCCACCACGACGCGGCCCCTTACATC
>NZ_JAUSZF010000003.1 GCF_030817315.1 Sphingomonas faeni
TCGGTGTACCCGAATTCGTGCGACTCAACGCAACGGTATCACGGTACGTAATTATGACGGGATCTTGATCTCGGCAAATTAACTCGTTGCCGGCGATCTTTGCTGGCATGCGTCCGTAATGACAAAGCGAATTGAGTGGATTGATACGGCACGCGGGATCGGGATCATTCTGGTCGTGGCGGGGCACGCGAACCGCGGGTTGATAGCGGCGGGGGTATCGAGTGCGCCGGTTTGGCGAACGGCCGATCTGTGGCTCTATACGTTCCATATGCCGCTGTTCATGCTGCTGGCTGGCCTGAATATACTGGGGTCGCTGCGTAAGGGTATCGATCCGTTCGTCCGCACCAAGTTGTGGACGGTGGCCTATCCGTATGTTTTGTGGTCGCTGATCCAGGGTAGCGTCATGGTCGTACTTTCGGGGATGACTAATGGCCAGACCGATTGGGCAAGCCTTGCGAAGATAGGGTGGCAGCCTGTATCGCCGTTCTGGTTCCTCTACGCGCTGTTCGTTTTCATGATGCTGGTCGCGTTCGTGCGAAACTCAATCGTGCTTATTGCACTGGCCCTCACCGGGTTGATCGCGAGCGCCTTCGTCTCGGATGATACGCTGGTTCATCAGATCCTGTATCAGTTCAGCTTCTTCCTGATCGGGGTGCTCGGCGCAGACACGATCAAGACGCTGCGGCTGCCGTGGTTTCTGGTTATCGTGTTTGCGATTCTCTGGGTCGTCTTCGTCCAGTTTCTTCCGGTTTACGGCAAGGCGCCGTATCTGACTCCAACTGCGGTGCCTGCCGCACTTGCTGGCATCGCGCTGACACTGGCACTGGCGCAGTTGCCCAGAGGTCGGATGGCTGCCGCGCTCGTCCTTGTCGGGCAGGCATCGATGACGATCTTCGTCATGCATATCCTGGCAACTGCAGGCACTCGAATTTTTCTGCTCAAGGCGCATGCCCCGTTGCCACCCGCAGCAATGTTCATCGTTTGCACTACGGCCGGCGTCGGCGGGCCGCTGATCGCCTATCTCGTGCTGCAACGGTTCGGCTTGCTCCCGGTGTTCGGATTGCTGCGCCCGAAGCAAAAGACGGATAAAACTATGCCGTTAGCTGCATCGAAACACGCCATGTAAACCGAAATTGGATATTAATTGGGTTATTCAGGGTATCTTGCGTACGATCTCGAGAATTTTCTAGCCAATTCCTCCGAGAATTTCGCTCAATCCGTTAATGGGTAATGGCCTACTGATCAAATAGCCTTGTGCCTGATCACATCCCAGCTCACGAAGCAGCTCTAGCTGAGCTGATGTCTCCACTCCCTCCGCAACAACTGCTATATTTAGACTCTTACTCAGCGCTAAAACAGCTTTAACAATGGAAGTAACATCGCAGTTTTCTAGCATATCCGTAATGAAAGACTTGTCTAACTTAACCTTACTAAAGGGAAAGTGCTGTAGATAGCTAAGGCTGGAGAACCCGGTCCCAAAGTCATCGAGAACGATGCTTACGCCGAGTGCGCGAATGCGATTTAGCAGAAGCAGAGTACCACTAGCGTCATCGATCAGCACCCCTTCGGTCATTTCTAACTCGAGGAGCTGCGGATCAAGCCCGCTGTCCGCCAAAGCCCCAGCAATCATGTTGACTAGATCGCCTTGAACGAACTGCAAGGGTGAGACATTGACTGACAGTCGAAGCGGCGGACTCCAGCTCGCGGCATCCTGACATGCTTGTCTGAGAATGCGTTCCCCGAGTAGGACGATTAGCCCGCTGGCTTCGGCGACCTGTATGAAGTCATCTGGCATCACCATGCCACGCGTCGGGTGACGCCATCTGGCAAGAGCCTCAAAACCTATCACCTCTCCTGACGAGACCGTTGCGATAGGTTGGTAATAAACCTCAATCCCCGTTTCCGTCAGCAGCGCTTCGCGTAAGTCAGCCTCTGTTGACTGACGATGTCGGAATGTTCGATCGAACTCCTCGGAATAGGCACACCAGCGATCACGGCCGTCTGCTTTGGCTTGATTAAGCGCGACGCCAGCGCGGCGCTTGGTCTCGATGGGTGGGACCAGTTCGTCTTGCGGTATTGCGAGGCCAATTGAGGCGCTGATTTGGACACGTCCGCCAGGGACTTCAAATGGTTGAGCGGCCGCTCTCAGAATTCGTTCGCAAACATCTTCGATGCTTGTATCTGTATTCATATTCATGAGCAGAACCGAAAAGCAATCTCCGCCCAATCGTGAAACCGTATCCCCAGCCCTAACCACACTTAACAGTCGCTGACCGAACTGTATGAGAAGGTCATCACCAGCGGGAAAGCCATGTGTATCATTAACCAAGCCAAATTGATCGAGATCGGTTAGGAGTAAGGCGCACTCCCCAGGCTTACTTGCGTGCATTTGCTCAAAATGCTGGTTAGATAAAACACTGTTCGGCAGTCCGGTAAGCGTATCGTACAAAATAAGATTGCGATTTTGCGCCTCAGCTTCTCGATGAGCCGTTACATCCGATACGGCCGCGACTATATATTGAAGGCCTTCTAAAGTGGCGAGCTGTTTTCGTATGATTACGTGGCGGACAGACCCGCGACCGTCGATTACCTCAACCTCGCGTTCATCACCTTTGCCACTCGAGAAAACGAGATCATCCGATTCATGAACCGCGTTGATTTGCTCAGCTGGGAAGATCTCATAGTCCGATAGAGTAACCAGGGCGTTCCGGGAGCGCTGTAGAAAATCGCATGTAGCCTTATTTGCGACTTTTACTCGGTGGTCGCGACCTCTCACTACAACAGGATACGGGATTGCATCCAGTATCGACTGGATTTCATGAATGCTGCCCGGGAAATTCATATATGCACCCAACGTTTCAACGACTGAGCGGGATGCCTCGCGCGCCGATTTTGCGAAAATAAAAGCTATCCAAACCACTTAACCGTCAAAAGTTAATAACCGTAGCATGCCCACGGGAGCTGCCCTGATCTCCAATTTGGCCTTGTAAATTGGGCAACCCTTGTATGAGCCCCTTTAACTGCAGGCCGCTCTTCGCCGATATCGACGACACGTTACGCCGCCAAGGACGCTAACCACATCCAAAGGGTATAATGCTCTGCTGCTCTAATGTTCCGACACTGGTCGTAGCCGCAGTATCTGCAGAGAGCGACGGCAAAATGGCTTACATTATATCGGGAGGACCCGTTGCTGTATTACCTCGTCAGCTTCTTCCGCCGACATCGGTTTGGAATAATGGTATCCCTGTATAGCCGTGCAGCCAATATCAACGAGCTTGATCACTTGATCCTGGGTCTCAACGCCTTCAGCAATAATCTTGAGGCCCAGCGCCTTCCCCAAGCCCATAATTAGATTGACGATGGCATAGGTACTTTCAAGAGAACAGATCTCGTCGATAAACGACTTATCAACCTTGATGGTGTCTATGGGATACCGGCTTATGTAGCTGAGTGAAGAGAACCCGGTTCCGAAGTCGTCAAGTGCAATGCGAACACCAGACTGCCGGATCGACGCAATAATGCCGGCAATCTGTGGAGAAGGGTGTAGGAAAATACCTTCTGTGATTTCTAGCTCGAGACATTGCGGTGGCAAATTACACGATGCCAGGACCGCTTCCAGATTATCCAGGAACGCGGGGTCGACGAACTCCGCTGCAGATGTGTTCACGCTCATGCGGAGTGTCGAGCGACCTTGAAGGATGTGCCATTTCTTCAGTTGCGTACACGCTTCAATCATGACCCAGCGATCGATCTCACGGATGACGCCGATCTCTTCGGCAACGGGAATGAAATCCGCTGGGGTGATTTTGCCGAGTATGGGATGCTCCCAACGGAGCAGTGCTTCGAAGCTTAAAATTTCACCTGTCGTAGGGTCAACGATTGGTTGATACGCAAGATGAAAAGCCTCTTGCTGTACGGCAAGCCGAAGGTCGGTTTGCAGGGCAAGGCGTGCAACTGCGACGTCGTGCATAGAGGGATCAAAGATCGCGTAATCGCCGTGACCGGCACGTTTTGCCTCGTACATTGCGATATCGGCATCGCGGAGCAGATCGTCCGGCGAGGTATCCCGGCCCAGTGCCTGTGAAATCCCGATACTGACTGATGGAAAGACACTTTGGTGAGAGAGTTGAAGCGGCGTCCGCATTGCCTCAAGAATGCGTTCGGCGACTTCCACGGCTGTAGTCAATCCAGCCGAATCCTGGATCAGGACGGCGAATTCGTCACCGCCGATCCGGGCAAGGGTATCTTGCGGCCTGACGCTGCGCTTCAGGCGTAGGGCAACATCGCGCAACAACGCATCGCCGTGAACATGACCAAGGCTGTCATTCACGATCTTGAAGCGGTCCAGGTCTAGAAAAAGGATCGCGCAGGCCTGATCGCTTTGCGATGCCTCGCGGTCGAGGGCTGCCTGAAGCTGGTTCATGAAGTACGCACGGTTCCTCAACCGCGTCAGTCCATCATGGAACGCGGTATAGAGCAACTCAGCTTCTACACGCTTCCGTTCAACGATCTCACTTGCGAGGGCAGCATTCTGCCCTTCAGCGACGCGGACCCGGATCGCGAGGTCCTCCGCGCTCTTACGCTCAGATATGTCGCGCTGAACGGATACCCAGTGGGTGTAGCGGCCCTTCTCATTGGCGACGGGGACGATGCTGAGCTCGACCCAGAACGTGCTGCCATCCTTTCGATAGTTGACGAGTTCGACCTCGATCGGCTGCCAGCTCTCCAAAGCGTACCGCAGTTCGGCGCGCGTGGCGGGACTTGTGTCAGGCCCTTGAAGGATGCGCGGGGTCTGGCCGAGGACCTCCTCTGGCAGATATCCGGTCGCGAGTGTGAATGCCGAGTTACAATATAAAATCCGCGGACCGGGCAAGCTGACAGGTTCGGCTTCGGTTATGATGATCGAATCCCGCGCGTGTATGGCGACGGACTCGAGCAATCGAAGCCGCTCAATATCGAAGTCCTGCCCGCTCACGGCCTCCGCCGCAGCATCCCTACGCAGGAACTGGAGATCGAGAACGGTTGATAGATGCGCAGCGTGAGCCCGCACGGTATAGACCTGGGCAAGGCTGAGGTTCCGGCGCTGCCTTTTATCAATAAGAAGTAGATAGCTTGGGACGTTCCGGACTAACGATACGATCGCAACGAAGCGAACGGCGCCCCCCTCCGATCCGGAAAACCCTATCGCTGTGGTTGGAGGTAACCCGATCTTTTGAACGGTGCAGTTGCGCATGTCGTCCGTCCCGAACGGAACGAGCGCTGGCGTAATAAGACCCGGCGACAGGCTGGAACTGGTGGCAACGACCGACAGAGTATTACTGCTGATCTCACAAACAAACGCGCCAGACGCCCCTGTCGCATGCATGGCATCGTCTGCAATCTGCCGTAGGGTCCTGTGATGTGCCGCAGTCAGCCCCTGCGGGCCTGCAACATCGACGTGCACTGGGCCGATCCCAAAATCGTCGTCCACTGGTCACTCCTGGCTGGGTTCGGCATACCCTGACGCCGGAATGGGGAAGGGCTTTGGTAGCATGAAGCTGCTAATGTACTAAATAACAGACACAAAATATGTTCCACTGCGTCCGTACTAGGTAAATATCGATACTGTATTCGTTGATAGCCCAACGCCGTTGGTCGATAAACGTGGCATGACATTAACCTATATAAGTAAATTTCCTGCCCACACGCGATCCGATCTGGCTACGTACGCCGCGTGAAAGGCGTCTACCTTCATTTGAGCGAATTCACGTTGATCATGGGCGCGATATTCGCGTGAAATCTATTTCACGCCAAGCTACTTACGGTCCCTATGGCTTTTCGACCTTTGGGTGGTCGGCCTAGTGGTTCACGGTTTGAAGACCTTCGATCGCATTCCGATCCTCAATGGCGAATGGGAGCGGCGGCAAGTAGGGCGACGTCTGGGTCGCCCACTCTGACCCTTTCGTGACGCCGATGGCATCGTGATAGTTGGTCACGATCGCAAATTACGCAGAGGAACGTCTTCTGATCACAATCCCGGACGCTCGACGCTCATTACCAAAGGATGTCTGGAAGAGATGCACTATGTATGCTATCTTAGCTAGGTTAGCTAAGGAACGGTTATGCAAGTCACAGTTCATGCTGCCAAAACCCACCTTTCCAAGCTGATTGAAGCGGTTTTAGCTGGCGAAGAGGTGGTAATCGCCAGGGGCAAGCATCCCGTGGTCAAGATCGTTCCGCTTCCTCAGAACCGGTTCACAATTGGCGTGCTGAAAGGGAAAATCGCTGGCCCTGGTCCGGATTTCCTTGAACCCATGGATGCGGATGAACTGGCCCTCTGGGAGGGGAATGGCACGTGAGCCATGTCCTGCTCGACACTCACGCCTGGGCTTGGTCGATGACCGCGGATGTCCGTTTGTCTGCGGCTGCTATTGCGGCAATGGAACAGGCTGAAACGGTTTCCATCAGCGCGATTAGTTTGTTCGAGATTGGCCAGAAGGTCCGATTAGGCAAATGGCCTGAGATGGTCCCTTTCCTTGATCGTTTGATCGACCTAGCGAACGAGCAAGGCGGGCGACTGATAGAGGTGTCACCCGAGGCCAGTTTACTGGCTGCTACATTGATATGGGATCACCGCGATCCGTTTGACCGGCTGATAGCGGGGACGGCGATCTCAAGAGGCTTGCGGCTGGTTTCTACCGATATCGCGTTCGATGCATTGATCGGCGTGTCGGGATGGCCAGGACGCCTTTGGTGACCTGCGTCGATGATGATACGAAAGGGACCTCTTTGCAACGTCCGCTTCGGTCAGTTACTGTCGCAAAATTAGGGACATACGAGACGTCCGAAACTCAGGACTTCCGCGACAACGCTGCGGAAGTCCTGTGTGGTACGGGCCTTAGGTGCCTAACTCAGATGACGATTTCGCCCTCGTCGCTACCATCCCAGTAGCGGACCACCTTTGCATCGACGTGGATCATTACGACCCCGGGTGTGTCGATGCCCTCGGGAAAGTACCGATCGAGATCCTTGGTCCAGTGATCGGCGAACGCGGCTTTGTCCTCGATCAGCGCAGCGGCGCCTTCGACAGTTACAAACAGCGGGGGACCGCCGAGCATACCGACTGCACCGGTATAGCTAAGCGTGACATGCGGATCGGCGCGCAGGTCGGTAATTTTTCGTGAGTTTTGGTAGGCGAAGAAGTAGCTATCACCTTGATATTCGACATCGCCGTTGTTGCTCATCGGGCGGGCTGTCAGGGTGCCGTTGGCGGAGCGGGTCGCCATCATTGTGAAGTCCAACTTTGCCATCTTCTTTGACAGGTCGTGCAGGCTGAGGTCTGACATCGTTTTACTCCATCAATGTAGGGCCATGAAGTTTGCCCGAACGGCTGCAACGAACGTAGTGACGTGTTGGTCGCTGACGTGCTCCCTCTTTTCAGGCCGCTGATAACTTAGCTTCGGTGTCCATATGTCCTTGGCGGGGGCGGTTCGTAAACTCGGCAGGTTTACAACGGAGAGTGACCGAGGGCTGCGACCTAGCGCCTCAGTCGGGGGGATAACGTGTCGATAGCGTGCATGATGTACAACGTCACGATATCGCGGCCTAGCTCTTCGGCTACCTGTAACGCCTCCAATAGCAGTTCTTGGAGTTCGCCCTGTTTATCTACAGTCATCGTGCAGCCGCCCCGATCATGTTATCACGGCCTTAGGTAACATACCAATCCAACGCCACTTTTAAGCGTGTGACTTACTGCCATTCACGCGGTGCAATCCCGACCTAAGACCGTCCCGTACGCAGCCGCCTATTCGCGCCGTGTTGGTGCGTGCTGTTTGCTCAGGCGACGGACGACGGAGACGAGCTTCGCCATTGCGGGGTCACGGATCGGCTCGGCGAGCCGCATCTCCCGGCTTCGTCCGTCGATCGTCAGGCCAACCGTATACGTGCGCGCATCCGGCCTCGTGATATCGTTCGATGGCTCGCAACCGAAGAAGTCAGCCTGATCGGCAAGGCTGGTAAGTTCCTGACGCTCGGGCGTTGCAAGGTCGCCGAACGAAATGGTCTGTTCCTTCGCAAGCCCCGGAAAATGGGCAAGACCTCCCTCGATCCGTACCCGGGCTTCGCCCGTCACGGTCTCGTCGCAAGCCTTGTCCATCTGCATCAGATCACTCCAACCGCTGTCCATGCTTCGGCGACGGCTGTCGTCTCGGCACTGTCCGTACCGTGCAAACGCCCCGCGACGTCGATGGTGACGCGGGCAAAGCCGGCGAAGTCCGTGTTGGCCCGCGTATTGGGGTCCAGCAGCGCACTGTACCATATCCGACCGGCTTGGTCCCAAGCGTTTCCACCGATCGTCGTCGCGGCCAGGTAGAAGGCCCGGTTGGGGATACCGGAGTTGATGTGAACCCCGCCATTGTCCTGATTGGTGTGGACAAAATCGTCCATGTGGCCAGGCTGCGGATCCTTGCCGAGAACAGGATCGTCATAAGCCGTTCCGGGCCCCTTCATCGACCGCAGCGCGACGCCTTTGACCGCAGAAGTCAGCAGTCCGGCACCAATAAGCCAGTCCGCTTGATCGGCCGTCTGGCCCAGCAGCTTCTGCTTCACCAAGCTGCCGAACACGTCGGAGATGCTCTCGTTAAGCGCACCGGACTGGTTGAAGTAGGCGAGCCCTGCCTCCTTCTCGGTAACCCCGTGCGTGAGCTCGTGACCAATGACATCAAGCGCGATCGTAAAACGGTTGAACAGCTCGCCGTCACCATCGCCGAACACCATCTGGGTGCCGTCCCAGAAGGCGTTGTCATAGTCCTGATCGTAATGGACTGTGGCATCAAGCGGCAGGCCCGCGTCGTCGATCGAGTTGCGCTGATAGGCTTCCCAGAACAGCGCGAACGTTGCACCCAAGCCCTCATACGCCTCGTCGACCGCGATATCGCCGGTCGGTCCCTCCCCTTCACGCCGCACGACCACAGAACCAGGCGCTTCGGGTTCGCCCCCAGCGTCTCGGATCGTTCGAAGTGGACTGGGCACAAGGATGTTGCCCGCAGCCGACCGCCGTCGGGCGAGATCTCCGGTGACGGGCCCCGCCGTACTGGCTCGGACGATCCGAATGGTTGGGTCGATCATCAGGCTGTGCATCGCCATGGCGCGCAACGCAGGTGAGCCGTTCTCGGCGATCTTGGAAAGGATGTAGGGTGGCAGGATGCAGTGAAGCGAATGCCGATGCGTGGACATGCACATGATCGTGTCTCCTTATCGATTAGCGGCGGGAGTGGCGAAGCGCGAAGGGTACGAGCGCGACCCACATGATGGTGATGAAAGCGAGAAACTGGCTGGTCTGCGCCGGGCCACCCGGGAGGTAGCCAAACCCGCCTAGCGAGGCGGCGTAGAGCTCGAACGAAATGACCGACACGCCGATTGCCAGCACATCTGTATCTCCCCCACTCTCCTCCTGCGTTCCGAACCAACGCAGCGCGATGACGAACAGCGTGATGATGACGATGAGGATCAAGCGGATGACGATGTCGGTGCCAGCGATGCCAATGGCGAGGGGGTAAAGGGTCACGGCCTCGACCGGGAAGAGCTTCACAAGACTGGTATAATATGGCTCGGGCGTTGGATCGGGCCGGCGCCCGGGTCTTACCAACGGCGTTGATGATCGTCGAAGCCGCAGCGCGCCGCGCAGGGCTGGCCTAGCGGACGCCACCCCATCATTGGCAAATGCCGCAATCGCGCGCTGTACGGCTGCCGCGTACCGCGACACCTCCGCATCGCTGGGGGCAAGCGCGGCGCCGATCATCGTCGCTTGTTCGCAGCGATCCAGGATCGTCGCGAATGCCGATCGGTCCACGGCTTCGACACTGTGGGATGAAGCGAACCGATCGCGTTCGTTACCGAGCGCCGTGCGTAGACCGAATATCGTATCGAAGAAGCGCGGGAGATAGCGGGGGTTCTCGGTCAATGCCTGAAGCTGATCGATGAGCGCGTCTGCAGCCTCCACAGCCTGGGTAAAGGTGGTCATTGGATCATCCTCAGGCAGGGTTGGCGATCGACGCGATGAGTCCGAGCGCGCGCGTGATACGATCGATGTTCAGTCGAGCCGCGGCGCGGCGCTGCTGCGGCGATAAGCGACCTGCTAAGGCATCCCGCAGCCCGGCCTGGGCTTTTGCGGTGAGATCAATGGCGTCTGCGACTTCAGCTGCCCGTACGGGTCCCTGCTTTGCGGCCTCGCGGGCGGCAAAAACACGGGTGGCAAGCTGCTCGCGCTGGTCGGCCGACAGACTGGTGCGATTGCGAAGGTAGGTTCGGAACAGCGCGTTGCCGTAGAGATCGTCGGCGTTGCGCACGGCCCCCCTGCCCCAGGTCGTGACCTGTACGAACAGCGATGCCAGTGTGCGATCGACGACCGCGCCGCGTTCAACAACTAACGCACGTACATTGCGGGTTTGCCGCGCTTCCCGCGCGAGGTCGTTGGCAAACGCGATCAGCGCAACGACGCTCTGCCCTTGTTCGCTGGCGACAGCCGCGTTGACGTTTGGCAGGTCGGTGCCTGCGACAAAGTTCGTGAACCGGGCAAGCCGGTCGGCTTGATCGGCAAACGCAGTGATCTCGGCCGATACGTCGGTCTTGGGGGCGTCGAGAATGGCTGCTAACGCATCAGCGTATCCACCAATTGCGACGATCAGGGCAACACGTGGCTCTAGTACCGCTCGTGGACTACTTCCAATGTCGATTTCGAACACCGTATAGCCAAGGGCCGGTGGCTCGCTCGCAAGGCATAGTGGTGCGGGCGGGGCGTTCGGTGCCGTAGGCACCTGGATACGGAGCGGGGTCGCCGGCAAGCAGCTTGGATCGCTCGCAACCAACGCTGCAGCAGCCTCACGACGGCGCAGTTCTATTGCGTCGAAATAGGCCGTCGTGGCTAGGACTGCCTCTCGGCCTCGGGCCTGAACAGTGCCTGCGTTTTCGAGCTGAATCGCGTTTGTCGCGCATCCCGCCAGCAGAGGCAGGCCTATCAATACAGGTAGAAGGGAAATGACGCGGCAGCGCATAACGGTCTCCTTCGGGCTTTCGGGCATCATGCGCCTAAACTGCGATTCTCTGTTCTCTTTCTACGCCGCGGGATCGTCCGCACACGCGAACGGTCCGCTGGCCGATCACGCGCGCGGACAGCGGTGATGATGTTGACGACGCTGGTGATGAGCGCTGCGATACCTACGAGCATGGGGCCGTCGATCATGTCGGTCATTGTCCGACTCTCCTTGTTGATCCGACTACCGATGTTCCATATATGTTCTTTGTAGGACAGCGCTATTTGCGGCCGCTACAGCCGAATATCTTTGGCCTTGGTGATCAAAGCACGGACCATGTCGCCGGTTGCCGTCTCCTCGTTCGAGAACCCATCAAATTGCCGCAGCAAACCAAAGTCGAGGTTCGTCAGGCCTTCAATCGAAAGGACTGATCGCTGATAGGTCTTGAACGCGCCGAACAGGAGCGACTGCGCGTCCAGGTCGACATCGTGATCGATCAGATACGCGGAGGCCGATGGACGACCATCGTCATGGATGAAGGCCACGACCTTCCAATAGGCCAGCGGGATTGCGACGCCGCGATAAACCGGATCATCGGGCCTGAAAACAGGCCCTGTAAAGACGGTCGCACGTTCGCCAACCCGACGTGTGGTGCTGAGGATGTAGTCCTCGAGGTTTAGCCATGAGCGTTGATTAAAAACGGAGAGCTGCGGCGCGCAGTTGGTAAAATGGAAGGTATCGCGGTTGGCCTCGCTGGCGGTGGGACCCCAGTTGGGATCCTCACGCCGTACGAGATGGCCGCGATCAAAGTCGTTATCGGCATAAAGCTCGTCCCCCGCCTGAGCCTCTTTGGGAATGCGGCCGTCGAACGCCCAAGAATCCCCGCCGCGCGGTACCGAGACGCTGGCTCTCCCATCTATATTGACGGCGGTGAAGAGGCAAGACGCCGGCTTTTCGACATAAGAATTGAGAAATGCTCGTAGTCGAGGCGGTCACTCTCGCTGCCCGTCACCGGCAGTACATCCCCGGCAATCGCACGGGCGTCGGGGAGCGGCACGGCAAAGCCGGGAAGAAAGTCTTCGTTGTAGCCTTCCCGCCCGCGAAACGTACCTGCCTCGGACGTCCTGACCCCCTCGGGTTCGAACAGCTGCAAACCAAAGTTCGAACGCGTCAGCGGCTGAAGGTCAATCAAACGGGGGCGATATGACAGGTCGATCATAATTGTCCTCTTTCGCGTCTTCACGACGAATACCCCCGGCTGTGTAACGTCGTGATGACACCCGCATCCCCGGTAGGTCCGGCTAAAATGTCGCTCTGGTCCAGCGTAATTGCGATGGCTGGCAAACCGTCCTCGCAGTTCAGTCAGTGGAGTAGTTATCGGCTTCCCGCGATAATAGCAGCCATCTAATGCGCTATATAGCACCAATTGTATGACGTGGAGGCCGATATGACGATCGTGCGTAAAACCATAACCCTGACCGAACATTAGAATGCTGGGATCGCCGCCTAAGTCGACGCCGGCAGCTACACCAATGACAGCGATGCAATCCGCGACCTCATCCGGCGCGAGCAGGAACACAGCCTTAAGATCAAGAGCATCCGTCAGGCACTGATCGAAGGCGAACAGAGCGGGGAGCCGGAGCCGTTCGACTTTGCTGCGTTTAAGCGGCGCAAAGCCGCGCAGCATGGCTGAATACCGGCTTAGCCCGAGGGCGCAACGTGACCTTGATGGGGTGTTCGACCATACCGTGGCGCATCGGGGCCTGCCCCAAGCGATGCGCTACACCGACCTTATCGAAGCCGCTTGCGCTGATCTGGCTGAAGCCCCGCAGCAGGCGCAGGACTGTGCCAACATCCGACCAGGCTATCGACGGCGCAGTGTCGAGCAGCACGTCATTTATTTTCGGCTGACCGGTTACGGCATCGCCGTCATCCGTATCCTGCATCAACGCATGGATGCTGCTCGTTACCTGCAGGTAGCGGCTCGCAATTATGATCGCTCGGAACTGCAATAAAGGGAGGTTTGCCGCTCACATTGCGTGAGACAAATCGAGGCGGCAGGCGCACGATCGTTGAGACACAAACCACGATCGGTGCGGCGGATGCACAATACTGATCCGTTCGCTCGCAAATGACGATCAAGACGTCTGATGCTACGCTGGGTACGCTATGGAGATAGAGGGCGACTTTCATGTTCAACCGTCTAGACGACGTCACGAAGGCCAACGATCAACGCTGAACTGACGCTATTGTTTGGACGCCCCAGCAATCGCATCAAGCGCGGCCGCAACCCGACGCCAGTCTTGTGGATTGGTGGTGTCACGAAGAATGTCGAAAAGCCTGTCCGTGAAATGCTCAGGCTCATCGTCGCCAAATGCTGCCGCGATAGTCGACGCCTTTTCCCAGATTTCCCGATCGGACATAGCCGGCAGCTCAGGCATTGGGAGTGTTTCCACGTGTCGGAAACACCGGTCCACGAACAGTCATTTGAGCGGCCGGATATGGCCGCTGCAGCGCCAGCACGTCGTCATAGCTTCCTGTGAGCCAACGCCCGTAATCATCCGGCCTCAGGATTGTAATCATCGCCTTGGGGTGGATCGGCGCCACCAGTTCGTTCGCATCGCACGTGACCATTGCGAAGTAGCGTTGGTCACCGACCTGTCGCCAGAAGCCGGCGATGGCGAACACGGGCTGATCGGTAACGGCGAACCACATCTCCCCTTTGATCGGCTTCTTGCCGTCGCCCAGGTCCGTAGGCTCGCGCGCCCATTCGCAGAACTCCGTCAGCGGGATCAGGCACCGGTTGGGGGGGGCGCTGACGAGCGAGCGCCATTGGGGGAGATGGAGGGTGCGCACGTTCGTTTGTGCGACCTTGCGGCCAGCCTGTTTCGCCTGCCCAGCCAGAACATCCCATTCCATTACGTCGAGACCGCGGCGATCACCGTCATTCCGCACGACATACGCCCGGCCGAACGGACGCAGCTCTTTCGGATCGAACCGGTTGTCCATTGGCTTCTCGGTCAACCATTCGGTCCCGAAGCGCTCGAATATGGTCTCGGGTTCGCCGCTGAACCTTGCTCGGTTACACATGGGATGATTCCGGATTGGCGCTGGATCGGTTCACTCGTCGAGGTTCCGACGTCGCATCTCATCACGTAGCGCTTCGGCAGCGAGATCGCCTACTTCACCCTCGGTCTGTTGATACGCTGCTAGAAGCTCATCGTCGGTTGCGCTGGCCAGCAGGCCTTCGGTCTGAGCCCTGAACGTGTCGACTTCCTCTGCAGCGACGTCCGCAGCGTCGTCGGAGGAGACCTCGCCGTTTGCCAAATCAGCGGCCGGCGCCAGCACGGCGTCCTGCTTAAATACATCGAACGCCTCGGCTGCCTCGTTGCGTTGCGCGATCAAGGAGTGAAGCTGACCAAGAAGGTCGAACTGTGATGCGAGATTTTCCATTGCCGAGCCTAGGCCGGGTTCCTCAGCGCATGCAATATGGCGTTACTAAGCTTCGCTGACTTACAGGTTCACGCGCCCGACAACTGCACCGATCGCGATCACGGAGACGATGATCGCCCAGCCCTCCCATGTTCGAGGGGACCAGCCAATACCTACGACTTTTGGCTGAAACCATTCCCGCGGATGATTCATGAAGGCTTTCGATACTGGCGAGACTGGCAGACCTGCCTTTCACTTCCCGGCCTCGAGCAATACATGCTGGGAACGGAGGACGCCAGCATGCCCGCGGACATCATGAAGGTAGACGACCAAACCAAGATCGACCTGTTCCAGAGATTATGCCGATCGTCATGCAGTATCTTGCGGCAAACTCAGCCGATGAAGCGTTGATCGCCGACGACATCATAGACTTTTTCGCGCTCTCGATCGCGTCGGTAATCCAGAACGATACTAACCTGACGACCCCGCAGTTGCAGCGCAAAGGCGTCGACGCAGCGGGCAAACACATCGCGCACTGGGTCCGGCTGTTGAAGCTCGATAACGAACAGCGTGGCGCATCCCTATTGGCGATGACGATGGGCGCGGTCGCGTCCGACGAAACGAAGCAGTAGCGCTCCCGTGGACCGTGGGACGGCCTTACCCGCTGGCGTCGCGGGATGAGCGACAATGGCCGATCCGATCAGCCGACAGGGTCGCGCACGGTCCCCCAGCGCGGCCAATGGGCATGAAACGCCAGACGTAGGCTGCTGTGGGCAGCCGCGCCGCTATACCTGCGTATCGGTGCCTGCCGCACCGCCGCTTACGACAGCGCCCATCCTACATATTGTCGGCTGACGGCCGTCGCTGATATGGTTGTTTCACCCGGTTCTCGGCGTTCGCCTGCGCCAGGCGCTCGGTCATTTCACCCTGACTGGCAATCGCATCCCAAGCCTCCGCCGATCGAAGATGACGCTCTCGAACGAGCGGTAGCGTGGACCGCCCCGCTTCCGATCGTTCGTGGGCAGCAGCGTTCCGGTATGACTCGATTTGAGAGTTGTTCATGCGGCAAACCTTTAACCGACAACCCAGGATCTAAAACCCCACACCGTCGAGATCATGCGGTGTCATCGTTCAGAACCGGTTGCAAACCAGCTTGATTGCTGTGGCGCCGCGGATCCAACCACGTTGGTTCTCCGTTATTAAACTCGGAGGTGACATATGATCGACGACCCAAAGCCCGAAGACAAGGATGCCACTGAGCAGGCCAAGGAAATGGAAGAAGTGCAGGAGGACGCTGCCAAAGAACGCGAGGAGAACGGCGGTTATCAGTAGAGCGGTGCTGCCTGTAATGAATCAGATTTCATTTTTAAATAGTATACTCTAATGACAACAAAACGCTGCTCTATTGACCTGAATGTGTTTGTTACTTCTCGTTACTAATGTTCGGCTGCACAGTTCGAGAGGATAGCGCAGCCGAACACCGCTGCTCGGACCGCTGCAGTTTACACGGTTGAGAGCTCCTTGAAGAAGACCAGAACAGGCTGTATTTTAACATTTTGTTACGGTACATGAAGCATTCGTTGAAATAGCTACTCATCTGCACCCCAACAGCTTTCTCAGGTTTAAGATTAACCTGCGTTGCCGTCGGGCGGAGCTGGAAGTTGAAACTGGGCAGCAAATGCCCCTGCCCGCCCGCGGTCGTTCATGATAGGAGCGCACATGCTCAAGACAAGAATGAAGCGGCTCACTGATCGCAGTGGTCGCGCGGTCGGACGCCTTGCCGAGATCGAAACGTCCATCACAGGCCTTGCTGACGATGATCTGCTCGATCTGGCCGACATCTTCAAAGCCGACCCTCACACTCCGATCGGGAATATGGCGTTCGTTGAAATGGCAAGGCGTAACATCAGTCTCTGAAGGTCGTACCGTCACGCGTTGGCAAAATCACGTGACCACGCCGAGCGACTCGGTTACCGGCAGTGACCTGCCGCAGCGACACATAATGATAAAGAGATGATGCAGCGATGGTAGCGACTGGCACCCGAGTCAACGAGATAGGCACCCTGATCCGCGATGGCGGGGCCTTCTATCTTCGCCGCGATGTCGGTGGGCGCTACGAGCTGGAGCTGCACCGTACCCCCGTCGACCTGGTTGAAAAACGCGTCCGGCTCATTGGCACATTGGTTGGCCCAGATCTGGTAAACGCTGACGGCGTTGCCCCAGCTTAGCAGACTGACCACTCCTCTGGTTTAGTCGTTTTCCGCTGGGCGCAATTCTGATTCAACCCGACTCATTGGCGTTGCGTACAAATCACGAACAGGCATCATCCTGCCTATGGAACAGCGGATCATTCATGCTTGCGGTCATGAGCAGGCTCATCATCTCACCGGCTTTGACAGCCAGCAGGAACGCAAAGCCAAGTGGCTGAAGACGACGACCTGCCGAGACTGCTTCGTTGCGGAAAAGCGGGCTGAGGAAGCCGCTGCGGCAGCGTTAAGCAGCGCTGCTATCTCCCACCTCGATCTTCCACTCCTGACCGGCAGCGATCGGCAGATCAACTGGGGAGCGACGATCAGGACCAAGCGGCTCGCAGGGCTAACCGACCTCTACAACGACGCCGATTGTGACGCGTGCCTTCGGGTGACTGACGCCAAATGGTGGATCGATCATCGCGATTTGACGGACGTTGACCTGATCGCAGCAGCGACGCAGGCACCGGACATGCAAAGCGCCTCGGCGGTTGCGGCTTCGATTACCGATATGCCTCGGACAGCATGACCATTTCGGCCAACGCCGTCACGACGGTCGACGCCGCGAAGATGGCGTCATCGATAGCACGAACCTTGCCGAGATATTGCACGCACGTACCCCTGCTTGTGATGCTAGCCAGTATGAAATGTCCGGCTGCGTAGCACAGTTCTTTTCGAGTATACCTCTGACGGACTGCGTGTCCCGCTGTCCCGGGAAGCTGGTGCTTCGGGACGCCCTGGGGTCTCGCGGTCAGCGTCCGTGGCCTTGGCGTTTTCGCTTCGATCAAGCAATGGAAGAACCAGGGCGCCTTCCTGATGCGCGAGCTCGACAAGGGGGGGGGCGAGTTCGGTCTGACAGCGCTCGCTTATAACCTCAGGCGGGCGATAAACATGGTCGGCGTACACGGACTGATCCGGGCCGTGCAGGCCTGATCTAGCGCCAAAACGCCCCCCGGCCGGCCTTCGCGGCTGTGGCGCTCTATCGGTAGCCCTGTGTCGCCTATAATCCTCAGCCAATATCCTGGCCCTCATCCAGCGCATTCCTGGCGCGGCATCAGCCAACGGCGAGTTTCCGCACAGTCTGATGAGAAAACAGGAAAGCCTTTCGGCACACTACTTGCCGTAAACCGCGTCATAGCGTACATACATTTCTGTAAATGTAGAGCGGCGGTGATTTTCAAGTGGGACGATGGGGAAGCTGCATCGAATCACGCCAAGCACAGGGTCTCTTTCGAGCTGGCGCGCCAGGTTTGGAGCGATCCGCTTTACCTAGTCCTCCCCGGTCGCGTGGAAGGTGGAGAGCAGCGCTGGCATGCCATTGACATGATCGGTGCCGTCGTCGTCCTGGTGGTCGTTCACAGTCATCCCCGACCGGACGACGAAGACCGGGTCCGGATCATCAGCGCTCGAAAGGCAACGGCACACGAAAGGAAACGCTATGAGCAGGAAAGCGCTTAACCCCGAGTTCCAGGATCAGCTCGATCGGCTCGCAGCTCTGCCGGACGATCAGATCAACACCACGGATATCCCCGAAGCATCGGCCGAGGCGTGGCAGCATGCCCGCCGGCCAGGTCTGTATCGGCCTATCAAGAAACCCGTCACGCTCCGGCTCGATGCCGATATCGTAAGCTGGTTCAAGGAACACGCCCACGATCGCGGCTACCAGACCGAAATCAACCGCGTGCTGCGCCGCTACGTTGCCGAGAGCGAAGCGCGGGCCTGACGCTACCGCCCGAAGTCGATATCCGGCTCGTGCCCGCGCTGTCGTTCCCGCTCCTGCTACCGATCGCGCCCACCCTGCCTCGCCTAGTCCAGCTTGATCGCCGGCGTCTGTTCGCGACGGGGTGACTGATCGAGCGCCGGCAGTGCGTCCAACCCGTCACCGCTACTGACGTGCAGCCCCGACCGCATCGCGCGCGCCGTACCCTGGCGAAGCTCGACATGCTTTGCGCTGCCAGCTCGGCTCGTTCGCGTAGCTGGTGGCTCCATTCGTGGATCCGCTCCCGACCGCGCTGGATGTAGTACCCCAGCCCTCGCGCTTCTTGGATTGCCTCGTTCATCTTCTCGCGCGGCGTGACGGCGTGCGGCTCCTCACCGGCTGCGATCTACTCGTGCTCGGCACGCCACTCGATCGCGGCCGAGGCGTGGCCCACCTTCACGGCCGGCTCCATCTCGATGCCCTGACGCGCATAGCTGCAATGATCGACCCTCTCGGTGTCAACGTTGGTGGAATATTCCCGGAAGTGGGCTCTCCCGCACTTTCGGTGCAGGCAATGGAGACAAAGCGTGAATCCGGTTGCTTCAAAGATGCTCCATTGTTGGGAGCCTCGTGGAGCCATGCCCGAGCGCCTTCTGCCGTTCGTGCCGCATCAGTTTGTGGTGGAGCAGGTAACGACCTGCGTTGATCGGGTTACCGTCGTGTGCCGTGTCCGCAGTTCGGCAGCTCGCTGCCCCACCTGCCGAAGAGCGTTCGTCACGGTTGCCGTCCTTTTTGCTCAGGGCCTCAAACTCCACTTTTCTGGCCCACCGCGATGCCGTCTGGGAGGGCGGCAACCACCCCATCTCGTAATAATGACCGCTCTGAACTGCAAAAAAGGGCGGTTTGTGGCTCACATTGCGTGAGACGGATCGAGGCGGCAGGCACGATCGTTGAGACATAAACCACGATCGGTGCGACGGACGCACAATACTTATCCGTCCGCTTGCAAACGGCGATCAAGACTTCTGACGCTAACTCGCGAGGGGATCATTTGCGGGAACTATCCCTCGATCAGAGTTCGAATACGTGTTGCCAGAACGTCCATCGGGAATGGCTTGGTAAGGACGTGCATCCCAGCGTCGAGATGGCCGTGGCTCAACACGGCGTTCTCCGCATATCCGGTGATGAACAGAACCTTCAGACCGGGCCGTGCGACGCGTGCAGCGTCTGCCACCTGCCGGCCGTTCAGCCCGCCTGGCAGCCCCACGTCCGTGATGAGCAGATCGATACGCAGGTCTGAATTGATGACCTTCAACCCAGCCGTGCCGTCTGCGGCCTCAATCGCGGTATAGCCCAGATCGGTCAGAACTTCGGCGACAAGCATGCGCACGGTTGGCTCGTCATCCACTACCAGCACCGTCTCCCCAGCCTCGGCCCGCGGTGCGGCCTCGATGTCCGCCTCCACGTCGTCCAATTCGGCCTCGCCCTGATGGCGGGGGAGGTAGACGCACACCATCGTGCCCTGATCGACCTCCGAGTAGATCGCCACCGAGCCTCCGGACTGCTTGGCGAAGCCGTAGATCATCGACAGACCAAGCCCGGTGCCTTCGCCGATCGGCTTGGTGGTAAAGAACGGGTCAAAGGCGCGAGCTATTACCTCCGGCGGCATGCCGGTGCCCTTATCGGACACGCATAGGGAGATGTACTGCCCCGGATCCAGACCGCGTTCCTTGGCTGTCCGCTGGTCCATCCAACGATTGCAGGTTTCGATCGTGATCGTGCCACCATGCGGCATCGCGTCCCGTGCGTTGATGCACAGGTTTAGGATGGCGTTTTCGAGCTGGCTGGGATCGATCAGGCTGGGCCATAGCCCGGCAGCATTGACCGTCTCCACTTCGATCACGGGCCCAACCGTACGGCGGATTAGATCCTCCATTCCGCTGACCAGATGGTTGACGTTGGTGGGCTTGGGAGCAAGCGTCTGCCGGCGTGAGAAGGCGAGTAGCCGGTGGGTAAGAGATGCGGCGCGTTTGGCGGCCCCCTGCGCTGCGCCGACATAGCGTTCGACATCGGCTGTCCTGCCCTGCGCGATGCGGATTTGCATCATCTCTAGGCTACCGGAGATACCGGTCAGCAGGTTGTTGAAGTCATGCGCGAGGCCGCCGGTAAGCTGGCCAACCGCTTCCATCTTCTGCGCCTGCCGCAGCGCATCCTGCGCCGTCATGAGGTCGGCCGTTCGCTCTAAAACGCGGGCTTCAAGCGTCTCATTGAGCTCCCGCAGCGCTTTCTCAGCACGCTTGCGCTCAGTGAGGTCCAGCATCGCGCCGATCATGCGGACGGCGCTTCCGTCCTCACCGCGGAAGACGTGCCCCCGGTCGAAAACATCGGCAAAACTGCCGTCGCCCCGTCGGAAGCGGTACTCGGACGCCCAATGGTCGCCTGCCCCATCGATGATAGCGTGAATATCCTTGTCGACCCGCTCCCGATCGTCGGGATGGATGTTACCGATCCACCAATCGCCGGTCGGCTTGATTTCGTTTTCCTCATAGCCAAAGAGAACACGGACCGCCTCGTTCCACTCCACGGAGTTCGAGGCCAGATCCCAGTCCCAGATCGCATCGTTTGTTGCCTTTGCGGCAAGGCGGTAGCGCTGTTCGGTCTCACGCAGGGTAGCCTCGGCCGCGCGCCGGTCGGTCTCGTCGCGAGCAATCTTGATAAAGCCGGTGATCGTACCCTGCGCGTCGTGCAGCGGACGAACCGAGCCGTTGGCAAAGAACCGGCTGCCGTCACGTCGAACATGCCAGCGTTCGTCATTGGCACAGCCCTTCTCACGTGCCGCCGCCAGTTCCTGTGTCGGAACGCCAGCGGCGCGGTCTTCGGGTGTGTATAGAATATCAACGGAGTGACCGCTTATCTCGTCGGCACACCAGCCAAAGACCGTTTCGGCACCAGGCGTCCAATCCATAACCCGATTTTCGGTGTCCACGGTGAAGATGGAATGATCCTTCACCCCTTCCACGATACGGCGATTACGCTCCTCACTTTCTCGCAACTCAGCCTGCGCACGGTGTGCGTCAGTAGCGTCATAGCCTTCGACAAAAATGCCGGTCACGTTGCCAGCATCATCGATGATCGGTTCGTAGATGAAGTCGAGAATGCGCTCGACCTGGTCGCCGCCCTCTACATCCAGCACGAGGGGGATATGATCGGCAACGAACCGCTCGCCCGTGTGATAGACGGAGTCCAATAGCTCGTAGAACCCCTGGTCTGCCAGCTCGGGGAAAGCCTTGCGTACTGTCTTGCCGATAGAGTCCCGATTTCCGAAGAGACGGCGATAGCTCGCGTTTGTGAACTCGAACACGTGTTCAGGCCCGTGAAGGATGGTGATGAACCCCGGCGCCTGTTCGAACAGGCGCCGCTGCCGCTGGGTATCAGCAGCACGACGGCGCTCCGCCAGGACCTGATCGGTAATCTCGGTGCAGGCACAGAACAGCCCCTCCACGGCTCCGGCTTCCCCCCGAACCGGGGTATAGGAGAAAGCGAAGTGCGTTTCCTCAACGTAGCCGCGCCGCTGCATCATCAAGGTGATGTCGTCCATGTGGACAGGCAAACCGGCATAGGCCTGCTCAACAATCGGGGTCAGGTCGGCCTCGATTTCCGCCCAAACCTCCATGAACGGCTGGCCGAGCGCCTCAGGATGCTTGTCGGCCAGGATGGTCGCATATGCGTCGTTGTAGAACAGCGTCTGCTCCACACCCCAAGCGACAAACATGGGCTGGTTGGAACCCAGAACGACGCTGACCAACGTCTTCAATGGGGTCGGCCATTCCGCGGGCGCTCCCAGTACAGTCTCGGTCCAATCGCGGGCGCGAATAGCAGCCCCCATCTGGCCACCGTCGACGAGGAAACTGAGCATCTGCTTATCCGATGTTATTATGTTCGGCCGGTTGGTTCGGCACGCCGCTCAGCACGCCTGTCTATTGGCTAGGCCATGCTAACGTCTTCCTCAATGGTATCGCACTGTAATCTGACGGACTTTCCGCTGTCCTTACATGTTCGCGACGCTGATCGCTTGCGGTTCATGGTTGAAGCGGTTCTTTACCCAATCAGGTCACCGACGCGGCTCGAAACGGCCAGATCATTCGCCTCGGTCCTGTCCAGATGCAGGTAGGCAGGGTTAAACTGCCCAAGCGATTTAAGGCGTGCCGGATCGGTTACGGTCAACGTTTTGCTGCGGAGCTCGATCATCTCGTCCTCGCGAAAGCGCTGCAATACGCGGTTGACGTGTGAAGGCGTCATGCCGGTGGCATCGGCAAGATCGGTCTGGGTAACGGGGAAGTCGATCGAGTTGGTCTTCGTCGCCCCGCTTACCCGGTAACGAACCAACATTTCGTACAGCAAGTGAGCAAGGCGCTCGCTAGAGTCTCGCCTACCCAGATCGAGAATGCGTTCTCGAAGGACGCCCAGATCGGTCATTGTCCCCCACCATAGCGCTTCAGATATCGGTGAGGCTTCACGCAGTAGCGTCTTCATCTCGCTGGAATGGATCATTGCCGTCGTGCTTGGGGTCAGTGTGCCAACGGCATGATCCATTCTTTTCAGAATAAAGATCTCGGCATCGCAAAGGTCTCCGGGTACCAGGAAAGCCATAATCTGGCGTTCGCCGTCCGGTAAAATTTTGTAACGGCATGCAAGGCCCGTCAGCAGGACATGGCAGTAATCTGAATGCGCCCCGTCAGCGATCACGTCTTCCTGCGCCTGAAATTCACGCTGTTTGGACGTGATGATGGCGTCGAGACGGGTGCGCTCTTCTTTAGTGAAGGCCGTAAATTGTTCCATTTTCATTACCCAGGGATTATTCATCACGCCCTCAGACCGTTCAGGGCTTACTGCCCGTGGTAATCTCAACGCGGCACATGCCGCGCAGGTAGAACGTATTGACGGTCAAAATAGTCGCCCGCTCGGTATGGCGGTTCGATCGCAACCCGTCAAAAATATAACCTGAATTTAGTGATGTAGCGCAGAGACTTTACGATTAACGTAATTTATGATCCAAATCGCAGCCAGACATTGAACTGCATGGGTTGCGCGTCACCGCAACGGTGAAACTTTATGCCCTCGTCATCCAAGCTACATCTGGCGCCCGCATTACGTAAACTTGAGCAAAGAGCGGTACTATCCCAGGAGGACCGCGACGCATTTCACGAGATGCCGTTTTTTATTAAGTCCTTGATCCAGAATTCCTACATCTTGCGCGAGCTGGACATAACGAAAAGCTGCTGCATCCTACTTTCCGGTTTGGCCTTTCGAAGCAAAGTCGTTGGGGATGGCGGACGCCAGATCCTATCGGTGCATGTACCTGGAGATATGCTTGATCTCCAGCACGCTTTCCTAGGTGTGGCGGACCACAGCATCCAGATGCTGACTGCCGGGGACGTAGCGTACGTTCCAGCAAAGGCCGTCCAGGATCTAGCCTTTGCGTATCCTGCGATCGGCCGCGCCATGTGGCTCGAGACACTGATCGAAGGCTCGATCTTTCGCGAGTGGATCGCAAATATCGGGCGCCGTGACGCAAGAACGCGTGTCGCTCACCTCCTGTGCGAGATTGCCGTCCGCCTGCAATCGGCGGGACTGATGACCGGAAACCGCTACGAACTGCCAATGACGCAGGAGCAGATTGGTGACGCAACCGGACTGACTACAGTGCACGTCAACCGTACGTTTCAGGCTCTCCATAAAGAGGGACTCATAACGCGCGACAAGCGTGCAATCGAGATCAGGGACTGGAACGCACTTTCGGCAGCAGGCGATTTTAGGGCGTCCTACCTACACCCAGACAATCCAAATGGCTTTGCACCCGTTTTTGGCGGCACATTCGTTGAATTACCAATAAAAGACGGCATGTTAGCATCGGCGACTTAATCGTAGTGTTTGTAACTAATCTACTTATAAACAACCCGCATACTTGTAACTTTTGTAGTTTGCCGAAAAGCGCTTATTGATAAATTGCACAACATATACATATACATATACATATATCATTAGCTTAGATTAATTCGCTCGCCTGCGATAGCATATTTCAATCTCACGACGTAGCATGCCGCACTTGTAGATATTATTTGCTTACAAATTGTTCGAATGAGGTTTTCTCAAATACCTTGCCACATTGGTTTAGCATTGATCGGATAATAAAATGGAATTCCCGAAAAGCCATACTCGGTATTCCGAGATATCGGAGGCGCTATCTGCGATGATCAAATTCGCTGACGAAAACGAGGACTTTGTCTTGGCAGCGAAGCTGGATGATGCTCGCGACCTGGCCGTTCAACGACATGACGTTGCTACCAAATAAACCGCCGAGTCTCGATTTGGACAAGGTCGAGTGACGAAATTCAGGAGATATTACGGTGCCTGGGAACGATCCATCCGCCGGTTTAACGGCGTCTATTATTAAGTTTCGGCAGTATCGAACCAATATCCTACCAGCGGAATTATTCTCCGAACCGGCATGGGATCTGTTGCTTGAGCTGTTTCTCGCAGACGCTGAAGGGCGGCGTATCACCGCCCGAGAGGTCGCAGAGAAGTCCAGCATATCTCCTGGTGTCATGTCGCGCTGGCTGCAGCACCTCAGTAAAATTGGGTATGTCATCGGTGACGGTACGGGCGATTTAGATGATATGCTGACCCTGTCCGCCCAGGCGTTGCAGCGGATGGAGCAGATCATTGATCGAGCGCATATTTTACATGGTGAGGCCAGTTACTCACGCACCTCGGAATAAGACTATAGACTCACTTAGGTTACACGCCATATAGGTAAGACCCTGCTATCCGGGCGATGCACATGGTCGATTAGAGCGCCGAGATATTGCGAAGTGCCGTCGCGTGAGCTTTGTATCTGGCCGACGAGCAAGAGGATACGCTAGCGCCGCCTTGCTGGCGCAGGTCCTTGATCTGCTCACGGTTGGTTCGCCGAAGGGCTGACTATCCGTCGTCGCACGATAGTCAGGTATCCCAAACACCGTCGGACAAAGGCTAGAAAGCTGCAAGCCGCGTATGGTCAAGCTGACCATTCGTCGATCCCGGCATACAACTTAGCCTCGCGTATCCAGTAGTTCGCGCCAATACCCCAACCATCTGGAGAGCAGTCACACCTCTGCCGCTGGTCGATGCGCGAACCTTGAGGCTGCGGAATCGGAGGCGATCGTGGGTGCGCGCGAGATGATCGCGAGCCTTATCCGTTATGGAAAATCTGTCCACCGCACCCACCGGATTCAAATCACTGATCAGAGCGGTAATCTCCTGCACACAGTCCGTTTTGGTGACGTCATTGATCTGAGACCTTAGCCGCTCTGATAAAGCGGGTTATTCTGGACTGCAAAGGGTGCGTCGTCCTTACCCGATGGTTTGAAGGTACCCCGGATCGAAGCTGGCCATTTTTTGAAGCTTGGGAAAGTCCGCGATTTCAACCGTGCGGTTTCTAATGGACATCAGCCCCGCCTCTCGCAAATGGCGTACAACACGGTTTACGTGAACAGGGGTAAGGCCAAGCGCGTCGCCCATCTGCTCTTGAGTGAGCGGAAGATCGAAGCCATTGGCGCGAGCGCTTCCGATGGTGCCGAGCCGTACGAAAAGCTCGCATATTAGGTGTGCGACGCGCTCGGACGCATCACGTTTTCCCAGGCTGACCGTCCAAGCCCGCAACGCACTTTCGTCCACCAGCCCCGCCATCCACAAGGCGCGTGCAATTAGTGGCCGCGCGAGAAGCTCGTCCATTTCCGAAGGCGCAATATAGGCGATTTTAGCCGTGTCAGTGTACCGACGCCATGATCCATTTGCCGCAGTAGCGTGATGCGGGTATTGCAAACATCGCCTGGCAGCAGGAAAGCGGTAATCTGCCGCGCGCCCTCGGCCACGATATTGTATCGGCAGCACCATCCAGAAACCACCAGATGGACGTTGGTAGGCCTATCGCCTTCCCGTAAGATATCCTTGCGCGCAGCGACCGAGCGAACATCGCTCAACACGGTTTTCAGGAGTAATTTGTCGGCAGCAGGCAACTCCCCCAAGGTTTGTAGCTTGTCGATAATGGCATCCATAACGGTGCCGTAACATGAGCTAAATTATTAGGATATACTCACAGCCCGGTCACGCCGATCGCATCCTTGAAAGGAAGCTTAAGCACTTGATGCCCGGCAGCGTCAAAGACCTCGATGTGGCAGCTCAGACACAGCTGGCCAGCCCTAACTTCGGCCGCCATGATGTCCCTTGCCGCCCGAATAGCCGAACGGCGAACCGACCCAATATCGGTGTGATCCACGCCGTCCTCGTCAAAAGTAATCTGGCCGCATTCGTGTAGATTAAAAAAGTAACGCATCACGATATTTATCTATCCGAAGGCAGCGAGATTGCCCCTCATACAGATTTCTGCCCATAAATACATAGGGTAACGACATATACGCTGATTGATATCAGTGCCAGACACGTGGTCCAGAGACGAAATCGACCTTCTGACCGCCTATGCAAAACCAGAAAGAGATCGTGGGCCCACCCGAAGGCAGGCCCTAATTTCCTTTAGCCTTCGTCTTTGGCGTCGATGTTCACTGCCGTCTCGGCAAGCTTGGTCATGAACTCGTCGCCGCCGTAAATCTCTTTGGTCGCCTCACGCAGCTTTTTGTTGTCGTCCTTCAGCCCGAGCGCCTTTGCGTAGGCAGCAGCAGTGCCGAAACCTGCAATCCCGTAATGCGTCATGCGCTGGTATTGGGCGATGATGATCGTATCGAGTATGGGGCCCTTCTCAGGTCCTTCTTCGAGAACATGCTTGGTCGCCTCGGCAACCAGCCCTTCCATGCCCTTGCAATGCTCCTTGGACACCTTCTCGTCCTGGCCGGCGATCAGTTCCTTCAGCACGTCGGTGTGCTTGGTGATCCCCTCCTGCGACGATTTCAGCATATCCTTCAACGGAGCGTCGCTTGCCTTGGTCGTGAGTTTCTTCACTACCTTCAGCATCTGGTCGTTTGCCGACCACAGATCCTTCAACTCGTCGGTATATACATCCTTCAGGTCTTCCGGTGTCGACATGGGAAACTCCTTGATGCGGGAACCTAGCGTCCCGTCTGTAGGCAAAAGCGTCTCGGTCACCGGGCCGGTTCCATCTGACGAGCTAACAGTGCGGTCGCGCATGTGCGGCGCTGGGCCACGCTTAGTCCGTCGGCCGCCATGCAGGGCGACCGCGGACGACGACTGTGACCTGCGGTTGGGTGGTAAGCCATGCCTGAGCCGTCGCCGGTTCACAGTCCGGGAGCAGGCTGATCGGCTTTCGCCGCTCCAGATCGCAGATGATCGTGCCGTATCTATAAATCCGCCGCCACCCCCAGTCATCAATACCTATGACGGTCGGTGCTGGCCTCACAGGGCATCCGCGCCGACGTGCCACCCTTAGCAAAGTGTCGTTGCTGATCGGCAGCATCAGTCGCTTGGCCAGGCTCGCGGCAGGCCGGCCGCCAGGCGCGAGCCCGAGATGATGTACGAGGACATCGAGACCCCACGTACACCGCGCCCAAGGCGCCAATATCCCAGTGGCGACCTGATCAGTAAAGATCTGCTGCCCACACTGCGTCGCAGCACATCGGAAACGGCAAACTTCGGCGCTCAGGCACACCGATCTCCCAGCAAGCGGCAGATCGGCGATACGACGCTGATAGCGGCTATGGACCCGGTGACTGTCAGTTCCGCACGTGGGACAACAGCTCGATCTTGCAATGCTGCGAACGCAAATGTCATTCGGTCGCCATCGCTGGACGCCGAGACCATCGCAAAGCCAGCAGGGATGAACGACGAGGGGTGAAGCGCCTTGTGCATGACGATGATCCCATCTGCAGCCAACGCATCAGACCTCGTAACTGCATCAAAATTTAGTCAGGGTCCTTTCCACGCCGATCCCACTCGTAGATCCGGATATCGGCTTCGGACGATGACAACAGCTATGTAATGGACTAAATAGCACCAATAGTATGACGTGGAGGCCGATATGGTAACCGTGCGTAAAACCATTACCCTGACCGAACAGCAGAATGCTTGGATCGCCGCCCAGATCGATGCTGGCAGGTACACTAATGACAGCGAGGCAATCCGCGACCTCATCCGGCGCGAGCAGGAACGCAGCCTTGAGATCGATAGCATCCGTCAGGCACTGATCGAAGGCGAACAGAGCGGGGAGCCGGAGCCGTTCGACTTTGCTGCGTTTAAGCGGCGCAAAGCCGCGCAGCATGGCTGAATACCGGCTTAGCCCGAGAGCGCAACGTGACCTTGATGGGGTTTTTGACTATACCGTGGCGCATCGGGGCCTGCCCCAAGCGATGCGCTACACCGACCTTATCGAAGCCGCTTGCGCTGATCTGGCAGAAGCCCCGCAGCAGGCGCAGGGCTGTGCCAACATTCGACCAGGCTATCGACGGCGCAGTGCCGAGCAGCACGTCATTTATTTTCGACCGACCGATTACGGGATCGCCGTCATCCGTATCCTGCATCGACGCAGGGATGCTGCTCGTCACCTGTAGGCTACGTTCAGCGGTCGGCATTCATCTGCGCATTGAGTCGATCATGGCGAGCATCCATCCGTTACGCGCCAAGGCCTTGAGCGTTGCAGCGTCCAGCTCCTCGACCGCCAGAGCGGTCACCGCCAGCTTGGCTCCTGTTTTCTAATTGCAGACAAGTGAGATTCTCGACGATTGCGCCTAACCGGTTCAACGTTCCTGCCGGTCACGGTTCTCATCGCGGTAGACCATGAAGGTTGCCTCATCGTGCTGTCAGACGTCGTGGGTCCCAAGGTGCATTTCGGAGGGCTGGCTGATGTAAATATTAACGCATCTGGTGAAACATGGTAAACGTCTCTTTAATATGGAGAGACCAATGATAATCAGATCGGGGAAAATTTTAGGAGCGGCCATCACGGCGATTTGGCTGCCTGTCGCCGCACAGGCTCAGGATGGCGGACTTCCTCAGCAGAATATCGGGTTTGAGTTTGACGCTCCTGTCTCGCCATCGAGCGCCACTTCAACCGTGTCGCCAACCAGCGTTCCTCAAGCGATGGAGCGCAGGAGCCAAAGCGATTCAATCGCCGACTTTTCCCTCGGCACGATTTACGCCGAAGGGGAGTTTGGGACCGGCTCCGAGACGTCGATCTGGAGTTCAGCACTCGGTGCTCAGCTGCATCTTAACAACACAACCTTAACCGCATCCCTTCCCTGGATGCGGATACGCAGCCGATCGACCATCTTCACCGGGATCGACGCAACCCCGGTATTGGTTGCACCAAATACGTCACCCGTCAGGCGCACTGCCGACGGTTTCGGGGATCTAACCCTCGGCGCCTCTTACACAATTGCTTCTGAAGCCTCGCCGATCGAAGTACAGTTGTCCGGTCGCGCAAAGATCAACACGGCAACGAAGCGCAGCGGCCTGTCCAGCGGTGAAAATGATTATGCTTTTGGCACCGACGTGTCGGCATCGTTGGGCAAGGTTACACCTTTCGTTTCGTTTAGTTATCGTTTCCTCGGTGATACGGCAGTCTATGATTTGCGAGATGGCCCAGCGGCTTCGGCAGGCGCGTCGTACGCATTAAATGGCAACAGTTTTTTGCTCGCTTCCTATCATTACTCTCGCGCAGCAACGAGGTTGGTTGGCGATGCGCACGAGTTATTTGCTGGCATCTCGACGCGCATCCCCCAATCGCCGCTTCGTGTCACCGGCTTTGCTACCGCAGGTCTATCTCGAGGAGCTGCGGCAGCCTCCGGGGGGCTATCCATCTCGGCGGGTTTAGGCGGCCATAACGGACGATAGAAGCATGAGGCCAATTTGGAACTCTGCGGCGCTAGCTCGCAGCCGCAGTCAAAAGGCAACAGACCCGATCCAGCGTGTCTATGCGGTTGGGGACATTCATGGCCGGTACGACCTGTTCCGACAACTTATGAACATTATTCAGCAAGATCGTGCGTCGCGACCTCAGGTGGCCACACAAATCGTTCTGCTCGGTGACATCGTCGACCGCGGACCGGACGCCGCCCGAATGGTGCGAGGCTGCATAAACCTGACTGCGTCGACGGACCGGTTCTTGGTGCTTAAGGGCAACCACGAAGAAATGATGTCAGAGGCTTTAAAGGGAGACCTCTACGTCTACGGTCACTGGCTTACCTTCGGCGGCAGGGAAACTTTGCTAAGCTGGGGCGTAGACCGACAGGTAGCTGAAGGACCTGCGACCATGGACAATCTAGCAATCGCCGCAGATACCGTCGGGCACGAAGTTATCAGCTGGATGGAGCAGTTGCCGCTGCATTACCAGCATGGCAATCATTTCTTTGTCCATGCGGGCATCCGCCCGGGCATTTCCCTCCGCAAGCAACATCCGAACGATTTATTGTGGATAAAGGATGAGTTTCTCGAATCCAGTGCCTCGCACGGACCCATAATCGTGCACGGCCATACGATCGTCGAGGGAGGACCCGTAGTTCGCTCGAACCGCATCGGCATCGACACCGGTGCTTATCGGTCTGGTCGCCTGACAGCATTGGCCATTGAAGGAGAGGATAGCTGGTACCTCAATACGCCGGACGTACTCCAGCCCACTGACGGGCAAGCTTTACTAGAGTCTCGGGTAGCACATGTGACTTCTATAAGCATGCCCCCTGTGGAGGCTAGGGCATGACGGCACTTCCATTGCTGTTCGGTGACGAACGTTTGGATGCTGATTTAGCGTCAATCTTAAACCTTGGGGATGAGCACGGCCGAAAGGAATTGGTCACTCCCGCACGAATGCCGCTAGGCTCCAAAAGCTTGCGATTATCGCGGCGGGCTTCCGTGACTATCGCCGTCTCACTGGGGTTCGCGCTACTCGCCCCGTCGGTAATGCTGTTGCTAGACCGCATACCAGGCAAGCCACCGGGCGCCGAAATTACCCGGATACCAAACCGGCTGGCGTTTCGACGGGTAGCAGAGACTGCCGGAATCGCGGACGCGAAGGAGCCGAACGTCACGAAGCCCATCGATGAGGAACCAACCGTGGTGGTAACACACGGGTTAGGCGACAGGATGCAACGGACGTCTATGCTCAACGCTGATTATACGTCCCGGCGTCCGCGCCATAACGCGACTTCCGCGAAATCGCTGGCGTCCAACGCGGCAAGAAGGCCGGCATACACTAGTGATCCTGTGATCGAGCCGGTACGGTTTCCGACACTTCTAGCTTCTAACGAGAACTCGCTATCGTCAAGTATAGCTAGGCCAAGCACCGAACCAGAGAACGCCAGCGATCCCAGGATCTTGGAGTCGACAGACCCCTCGCCGCAGCTGAAAAAGGCTCGTCGAGCTAGCATCGACGCTATTCGTTTCCTGCGCAGACAATAATCCGCCGTGAGGCGCTGCGTGCGTATATGGGGTAAGCAAAATGGCAAACGGAAACGACAGCCGGCCACAGCGCGGGATGTTAATCGGGCTGGGGATTGGCATTCTCCTGATGGCGATCCTACTCGTTCTGTTCTACGTCCGGGTCCAAAAACCTGCCGTCGAAGCGAAGCCAAAACCGGCTCCGCTTTCGACACAAAATTGATGTAGACCGACTAGGCCACGTGGACAGAGGCCGCCAAAGCGTAACTGAAGCGAGCGCCACGACGCCGAGAAAACTCTGGGATCTTTCATAACGCGTTGTGACACAGTCGAAACCCAATCCGTTCGCCAACAACGCTTCCAGAAAACAGCTATGGATCAACCAATCAGATGCACGTCGGCCTTTGTTCACGTGGCCTAGTGAGCGACACCATCGATGAGCTGGCATCGCTCTTGGGCTACGATACGGTGATCGGCTGCGCAGGCTATGCAGCGGGGATCAACACCCCGATAAAGCTCGCTAAGGTGGCGCTGCAATCCGATATTCTGCGCTATTTACCGTGTCAGTTTGGCGTCAACTTCGAGCGATCGACCGCGGCGGGCCGCAAGACATTCTCAATGCGCAGTTAGACGTGCGTGAGCCGCTACGCTCACAGGACACGACCGAGTGGGTAATCTTTTCCACGGGCATGTTCATCAGCTACCTGTTCGAGCTGGCCTTTGGTGTCGTCGATCTGGAGAATAGCGAATCTCATGCGCTCGGCAGCCTTGATACCGCTGTGACGCTGAATGAAACCGAAAAAATGGTACGCAGGCTTTCCTTATCGGATGTCACGGTTAAAGCTGCTTATCGGTTAACCCGAGTACTCTCATATGGCTGATAATGAGCACACAGCGACTGCCAATAACAATCTGATAAAAGATGAGCTTAGCCATGAAAAGCAACGAATAGTTGTGGCCGGATCGGTTTGTCAGAGGTTCGCTATCATTAAAGCAATAGCGAAAAACTCGTACGAAATCATCGAAGCTGATGCTGCGGTGGATTTGCTCGCTATGCTAAGCGAACATGAATATGACCTTGTTATTACGAGCACCGACCTGCCAGGCCACAATAGCGTTGAACTAATGCAATCCATCTTCAAGGTTGGCAAATCATTTGCCGTTTTGGCCCAGTCTGACACTGATGATGAAATAGACAGGGTACTAGCGCTGGAACTGGGCGCCGACGATTGCGTACCGATGTCATGCGGGTCTCGTGAGCTAAAGGCGAGAGTTCACGCTTTACTTCGGCGTCGATCAAAGAATTTCACGAGTTTCATCAAAACACCGTCGAAAGGCGCCAATATGGTAGGTTCGGAATTGTCCCATCGCGGCTGGGTTGTAAATAGGGATAGAAGGCAGCTATACTCTCCGAGCGGTAATGTTATTCCAGTATCGAATGTTGAATATTGCGTATTGGTAAGTCTATTCGCCAATCCCGGATCAATCAGAGATAGGTCAAGTCTAAGGGATAGCAACGCTGGTTCTGGAGAACCTGACCTTCGTTCAATTGACGTTTCTATAAGCCGAATTCGTAAAAAAATGGCAAGGTATAGTAGTCAAAATATTATAGAAACTGTTCATGGAGTAGGGTATCGTTTAATAAAAGATAGGTCCGGAAGTGAATAAAATATTATACTGTGTTTAGTAATTCTCCTTTCACTTAGAGAAGTGCCGTTCTCGACTAGATGTAAATAGGCGGAAAGGTATAATGCCATTCCCATGGCATGAGAGACGCCTGACTTAGTGAAAAGGCTGCTGATGCAGCCTTCACGATTGTGGATCTAGACTGTGCGCAAACTCGCTGACCAATTCCATGGGGCGCTGACAGGCGTATGCCCGGTGGACGTCGTCCGGTCGGCGACAAAGGGTGATCGCGAAAGGGATGGTATTCCCGCAGGATGGAAAAAAGAGACTAAAGGGCGGGGCCGTTGATTGCACCGCTCCAGTGAGATTACGCCACGCTATTCGTCGGACCTGGCTCCCGGTTTCCCAGGGAGCCAAGCCCCGAAATTATTCCGTCGCTGCTTCTTCGGCCTTGCGCTTACGCGGAGCCGGAGTGGGCTTGGCGTCCCCCCTAGCTGCATTCGTCTGACCAGGCTTACGACCCAGGCCAATACTCTTGGCCATCGTGCGACGTGCTTCTGAATAGGTAGGAGCAACTATGGGATAATCAGCCTTTAGGCCATACCGCTCGCGATACTCCGCTGGCGTCATGCCGTTAGTGGCCAGATGACGACGGAGCGTCTTGTACGGCTTACCGTCGATCATGCTGATGATGTGATCAGGACTGGCAAGCGACTTACGAACCGTCACTGCAGGAGTGTATTCTTGAGCAGGCGCCTCTGGCTCAGCAGCTGTCGCGTTACCGCCAACCAGCACCGAAACAGTTTCGTACATTTTATTGAGAAAAGCTGGAACGTCGTCGGCATTGGTACGCGTGTTGGGGTTGGCTAACCAAGCGATTGTCAATTCCGTGGCAAGTTCAACAGGGTTTAGGTCGAGGGTAGTGTCGGACATAGAAAACTCCATTTCTGGAGGCGCATCTAGGTACTTAATTGCTCGCTGACAATATCAGACCACGTTGACGCACCTATCTGCGGAGTAGTGCTGTTCTCAAGCACTCGCTTGGTGCCTTGACCCAAGAAGTGTAGCTTATTGGTCTACAAAGTCAGGTGGCCTCGCTTGATACGTAGCGTGATGATCAGACCCCCTTCCGACCAATCGTAATCGATCGAACCGCCTAGTTGCCCGGTGACACTCCGCTTCACCAGTTGGCTGCCAAATCCGGAAAGTCCATCGGGCGCTGCGACAGCCGGACCGCCTCGTTCCAACCATGTCAGCACAATGTGCTCGCCGTCCGTGACGCTGGAGATATCAAGCGTGCCAGTAGGCGCAGATAGCGCGCCATATTTAACTGAGTTGGTTGCAAGTTCATGATAATGTGCGCGATCCTAGTTGCCGATGCCTCGCCGACGCCCATGCGTTCGACCGCGACCCGTATGCGCCCCTTGAAGCGCCGAGGTCGTCGTACGGGGCCAGTACAATCGACAGTAGATCGCCCAGCAACGCCGCCGCGCCCTGTCCTGCGGATAAGGGGCGAACCAGATCGTGCGCACGATCCAGCGCGGTCAGGCGTTCGGTCAGATCATGCGCTATTTCTACGATGCTGGCTGCCGATCACGACGTGATGGCAGTGAGACCCGAAGCTATAGCCGGCAAATTCTTGACGCGGTGGCCCGTTTCCCCAGCGAGCAGTTCGTTGCTCTCCCCGGCCTGTTTACTGCCCGTCACGTCAAGGAAGATGCCAAACATCGTGCGGCCAACAATAGTCAATGTCATCGCCCTTCCCTTGCGCCGCAACTCTATCCGAATTGTTGCAGACGTTCGGTAATGTGACGCTGTAGATCGGCGACTGGACCACCTATCAGGCCCCTGTTCTCTCATTGCGGGCAGGTGCGACCGGCGACAATCCCACTTGCCCGCATTCGTGAAACAGGGATCTGGCTGATTTGAGGTAGCGGAACGGCTGGGCGGGCCTTCGTTCATCGGGTGAAGCGGTAGCATCAGCCAAGTCAGTTGATCCGGATAAGGAAGGTAAAAGACGTGTGAATTCCGGGAGCGCGTCTGCCATAATAGAGTTATCGTCAGCGGGATACCGACTACCTGTCCTTATCAGATGACTCGGCGCGCCTAGATACAGCTGAAATTGCTGCGGATATGTTCGCCGGCGCCAAGGGCAACGACAATACCGGCGCTTGGCGTAGCTGCGATGCTTGACAGCGACGAAGCGCTCACGTGCAAACTGGTTAGGGGGCTTCCCCCCATTCTGCCCTGCATGCCGGTTTGATCGGCTAGTCCACTCAGGCGTTGCAGCCTCCGGAAGCGGGCTTGCCCACTTCCGGAGGCGCCGCGTCAGAACGCCAGCCGAACTCCCGCGCGGGCCGAGGCGCGATGGTCCGCGTCGCCGCTTTCGCCGGAAAGCGCGCCGAACACCGCCAGACGCTGCGACACGGCGATGTCGGCACCAAGCGTCGCAGTTGCGAGCAGGGGTGCGCGGGCCGCACCTGCCGCCAGCAGCTCCAGGTCGCCGCCGCCCAGCGCGGCCAGAGCATAGGGGGTGCGCCCCTTCACCTGATAGCGCGCGCCGATCGTCAAATACGGACGGGCAACCATTATTCCGTCCGGCGAAACGGCGCTTGCAAAGGTCAGGCTTCCGTCGACGAACGCCGCGGTGCTGCGCTGCTTAGCGACCGTGAGCGCGAAGGCGCTGCCCCCCGTTTCCGCCACGCTGCCCCGCGTGGTGCGGATCGCGGTGCCACCGATGCTCGGCCGCACCGTCCAGGCGTCCGACAGCGGTACCGCTGCATCGATGTTCGCGTCCGCAGTCCAGCTGTGCAGGTCGTAGCGTCCAAACGCCGTCCCACCCGGCAGCGCGCGACGCGTGTCCGCCTGCGCGCCGTCATAGGCGACCATTGCCTTGATACCGACCGCGCCACGCTGCACGCGACCGTGCACGCCCGCGACGCCGCCATCGGCCTGCGTCCGCGCGCCAAGGCCGGACAGCGTCTGGTGGCCGTTTAGCCACCCGCCGAACGCCCCCAGCGACCAGCTGTCGCCTGCGACGCCGATGCCGGCGAGGAAGCCATAGCCGTTGACGGTCGTCCGCGCGGTGCCGCGCGTGACGTCCGCGTCGAGCGTGCGCGTGCCGGTGAGCGCCGAGGCGAAGGTGTACATCCCCGGCGTGTCGCGGGTCGGCGCGAAGGCGCTGCCACGCGCCGCGTCGGCTAGCGTCAGCCCGTTCTCCACGCCGATCTGGCGTGCGGCGGCATAGGCTTCGGGGCTGAATCGCGCGAACGCCGCGGCATTGGTGGCCCCGGATGCGCTGACCAGCGACGGCGCGGCGGCGATCAGCGCGGCGCTTGCCTGCCCGCTGGTCAGGACGCCGTTGACGTAGTCGATGCTGTCGCGCACCTGGCCGGCATAGCTCGCGTCGTTCCGGAACTGGCCGAGCAGCCGGATGGTGTTGGCATCCTGCACGACGAAGCCGAACAGCGAGGCGGGCTTGACGACGGTGGTGAAGCTGCCGGTGATGCCGCCGCTGGTCGTGATGAGATCCAGGCTTTGCCCCGGCGTCAGCGTGCCGGTCGAGACCAGTTGCAGCGTCGCCCCGCCGGCGATCGTCAGCGCACCGTTGACCACCAGCTTGTCGGATATCGTCGGCGTGATCTCGAACAGCGATGTCGAGGTCGAGGCCAGCGCGACATTGCCGTTGACCGTCATCGTTCCCGGCGAGGCGCCGGGGCTGAGCGTTCCCGCAACCGCGATGTTGCCGGTGACCGTGCCTGCCGAGCCGAAGGTGGCGCCCTGTTGCACGGTGAACGTCGCGGCGGTCATGCTCGAGCCCGCCAGTCCGACCAGCCGCCCGCCGGTCAGCGTGAGATTGCCCAGCGATGCGGCGCCAGCGATGGTCGCGAACCCGCCGCTCATCCGATACGCCTCGATATTGGCGATGCTCGAGAACGCGACCGGCGCCGTGGCGCTGCCGCCCGACACGTCGATGCTGTCGCTGCCCGCGCCGCCGTCCACTGCGCCCACAAAGCCGCCGGCGATGGTGAAGCGGTTGTCGGCCGATCCGAACGTTACGCGTGCCGCAAGGCCCGCGTCGGCGGCGATCGTCAGGTTGCCCGCCGCGGCCAGCGTGTCATAGGCGAAGCCGCCACCGCCGAACGTTAGCGTACCCGAGCCTTCGGTCGTCAACCGTGCGAAGTTGGTGAGCGTGCCCACGCGCAGGCCTAGATCGCTAGCCGACAGGTCGAGCGTCGCCGCGTTGCTGCCTGCGCCCCCGGACACGATGCCGGCGAGCGTGCCGCCCGCTGCCAGCCGGAAGCCGTCATTGCCCGCGCCGAGATCGATCGTCCCTGCGAGCACGCCGCCACGCGCCACCGTCACCGTCTTGTCGCCACCGGTGATCGCGATCGACTGCCCGGCGCTGCCAAGCGTGCCGGCGAGAGTCAGCGCGTTACCCGTAAGCGCCAGCGTCTCGAAACCGGTGGCAGTACCCGTCAGCGTCACCGCACTCATATTGGTCAGCCACAGCGTGTCGGTGCCGAGGCCCCCGTCATAGCGGCCGGCCAGCGTTGCCGCGCCGATCGCGAGCGTGTCGTTGCTTGAACCAAGCAGGACCGCACCGACATCGCCGTCGAGCGTCACTTGCGTCGCCGGACCGGTCGCGGTGATCTGGCCTACCGCGTAGCCGCCCAATCCCAGTGACAGGCTGGTACCGGTAAGCGCGATCGACTGGAAGTTCTGGTCGAGCGTCAGCGCCAGCGTGCCGCTACCGTCCACCGCCAGCGTCTGAAAATTGGCGCGCGCGCCGATGCCGGCGCGGTCGCCGCCGAGCACCACGCGGTAGAGATTGGCGCCTGCACCTCCGTCGACGCTGCCATTGGCGCTGCTGCCGAGCCCTTCGACATAGGTGTCGTCGCCCGCGCCGAGCAGCACCGCGCCGCCGATCGCACCGGTGTTGACGACGATATCATTGCCGTCCGCCAGCGTGATCCCGCCCACTATCGTGCCGGCATTGACGAGGGTCAGGGCTCCGCTGCCAGCCGATCCGGTGACGGTGGTCGCACCCCGGGTCGCCAGCGTCTGCCCCGCCGCGACTGCAAGCGTCCCGCCGGAGAGGCCGATCGTGTCGACGCCGAAGCCGCCAGAGAAAACACCGGTTCCGGTGCCGGTCTGCGTCACGCGTTCGAAATTGGCCATCTGCGATGCGGCGAGGGATACCGTGCCGCCGGTCGTGGCCAGCTCATAGCTGTCCGTCCCGTCGCCGCCATCGACGAGTCCGTTGGAGGTCCCTCCAACCCGCTGGACGAAGCGATCGTCGCCTGCGTAGAGATCGACGAAGCCGTTGATCGTACCGGCGTTGTCGACCGTGTCCGAACCGGCATCGAGCAGAACGTCGCCGGTGATCGTGCCGGTGTTGCGGATCATGTTGTCGAAGGTGCCGTACGTGAAGACGGCGGCGCTTCCCGTCGTGCCGAACGCGCTGATCGTGCCCGCGTTGATCAGGTTTAACGCGCTGTCCCCGGCGAGGATGGCATAGGCGCGGTCGCCGGTCGCGCTGATCGTGCCGCCGGCCGCGTTGGTGATCGTCCCCGACAAATTGCCGCCCTGCACGATCAGTCCGTAGGCGTAGGACGGGTAGTTTCCGCCCGTCATCGGCGTGGCCGTCGCCGAAATGGTGCCGGTATTGGTCAGCGCATAGGCGAAGGGCTGCGACGACGAGCGGACGTCGAGGTCGAGCGCATACGCGGATCCCGGGCTTTGGGCGGCAATCGTACCGCTATTGGTGATGCTCGCCGTGCCGCCATTCTCGCGCGCGTCGATGGCAAAAGAGGCGGCGATGGCGCCGTTGCTGCTGGCGATCGTGCCGCTGTTGGCGACGCCGAACGACACAGGCGCTGCGGAATCGTCGGACCGCAGCACGGTGAACAGGCCGCCGTCGATCCAGCCGCTATTGTCGATCGTCATGCCCTGCGTCGCGTACAGGTTGGCCGCCTGCGTATAATATGTCGCCGTGCTTGGAACGCCGATCGTGCCGCTATTGGCAAAGGCTAGCGTCGGCGCGCCGCTCAGGCTGACTGCGGGGCCGTAGAAGCTGGACGTCGTGACGGTCCCGCTATTCGTGAACGACGGCACGGTTGCATACACGCCGCCCGCCACCGCGCCGGCGTTGGTCAGCGAGGCGAGGACCTGATCCGCAGGGAATATCGGATCGGCCAGATAGGGAGAAGACAGGGAATAGGGCAGCGACGTCGTCAGCATGCCGGCGATATTCGCCTGGTTGACGATGCTGCCGGTGCCGGCGACGTAGAGATTGCCGCTGAACGTACCGCTCGCGGTCGTGGTCACGACTGTATCGACACCAGCCGCCTGGACTAGCGAGTCCTCGAAATTACGGACGCCGGTCGGGGCGATGTCTACCGTGCCGCTGCTGGCGAATACGCGACCATAGATGTCGGTGCCCGCGCCGCCATCGACGATACCCGACACGCCAAGCGACTCGCCGGTCTGCAGCAACAAGTCGTCGCCCGTACCGAACAGCAGGTCGCCGGCGATCGTGCCGCCGGCCGCGATGTAGCTGGAGGAATTGTAGCTACGCGTGTTGGCGTCGGCATAGCCTAGGTCGACCGTCCCGGTGATCGTGCCCGCGTTGCTGAGCGTCGCGGACCGGACCTGGACCGCCTGGCCGATACCCGCGATGGTGCCGCCGGCCGCGTTGATGATCTGCCCCGTATTGTAGCTATAGGCATCGGTCGTGATCGCCGCCCCGAGGGTGGAGGCGAGCGTGCCGGTGTTGGTGATCGTCGGCAGGACGTACGTCGATCCCGTATAATAGGAATTGCCCAGCAGCACCGCACTGCCGCCCACGCTGATCATCCCGCTGTTGATCAGCGTGCCGAAGTTCGCCACCCCGCGCGCCGCCGCGCCGCCCGCGGCCTGGCTTATGGTTCCGGTGTTGGTGATCGTACCGGAGCCCGAAATGCCGACGGCACCGTTCAGGGTGATGGTGCCGGCGTTGGTCACGCTCGCCCCGCCATAGATCGCGGCGATTGCGGAACCCGTCCGGTCGGTGACGGCGATGCTGCCTGCATTGGTGAAGCTGTCGGCCAAATTCAGGACGATGGCGCCGGCGTAATAATTGCCGTTTGTGGTGGTCCGCGTGAAGCCGAGCGCCCCGCGGCTGGTGATCGACAGTCCGCCAGTGGCCGGCGTCGTCGCGCCGGGATAGGTGATCGAATAGGTCGACTGGATCACAGGCGCATTCGTCGTTGCGATGGCGACGTCAAGGTCGACGCTGCCGTTGCCGGCAAGCTGCAGGGTCTGCGCGCGGGCCTGTCCAGCGGGCGCGGACAGCGTCAGCGCCGCGCCGTTTGCGAGCTGATAGCCGACACTCGCAAATGGCCCCACATTGCCGGTCGGAAGCGTGGCGGTTGCGTCCGCATTGACTGCGTATCGCAGTGCAGAGCTGCTACCGGCGGTGACCGTGCCGGTGATCCCCGCAAACTGCCCCGGTCCCGTGTTGACCAGATCGGTTACCAGCGTCGCGCCGTTGCCGAGCGACAGATTGCCGTTCAGCACGCCGCCGGTCTGCGCGATATAGGACAGGCTGTTGTCACCGCTGAACGCGCTGCCGAAGCTTACATTGCCGTTGATCGTGCCAGCGTTGGCGACGCCCGCATTGAACGGACCGACCGAGATGGCACCACCGCTACCGCCATTGACCACGCCGCCCGCCGCGTTGATCAGATAGCCATAGGCCTGGACGTTGACCCCGGTACCGGCCGAACTGATCGTGCCGGTGTTGGTCAGATAGATGCTGGTGCTCACGCCGGTCGTGGCGCCGCGGATCGTGCCGCTGTTCGATCCGGTATAGCCGACGTTGCCGTACAGATCGACGCCGACACCGCCGGTGGAAATGATCGTCCCGCTGTTGGTCAGCACGCCGTCGAACAGCGACACGCCCGTGCCGGTGGCGGTGATGACCCCGCTGTTGATGACCGGGTTGTAGGAGACCGATACGCCGGTGCCGCCGGTCACGGTCACGCTACCGCTGTTGGCGAAACTGTGGCTGCTCAACACGATCCCGGCCGATCCGGTGTTGCCCGAAAGAAGCGCAGTGATCGACCCCTCGTTACGGAACTGCGCGCTGGAGTCGAACGCATAGTCCAGGTCGCTGACCACACGCGTGGACAGCGCGATCGTCGCCTGGTTGACCACCGTGCCCTGCCCTGTGACGACCAGCGGGGTCGCGGTCGAGAAGCCGGCCGTCAGCGTCGCCGTGACCTTGGCATCCGGCGCCAGCAGGAGTTGTCCGAAGCCTGCGTTCAGGTCGATCGGCGTCGTCACGAGGGTGTCGGTGGCGAACACCACCCGCTCGGTATTGATGCCGCCGCCCGCGTTGATCGCGCCGGTGATCCCCGTCGCCAGCGCGCGTGTCCCCACGTACCGCGCGATCAGCGTGTCGTTGCCGTTGCCCAGCGTCACCGATCCGTTGATCGTGCCGCCGGTCGAATCGATCGTGCTGCCGCCATTGCCCGCGGTGACGTTGCCCGTCACCGTGCCGCGGTTGGTGAGCCTGAGCGACGTCGACGCCGCGATCGCGCCTGCGCTGCCGATCTGCCCGCCCGCCTCGTTGGTGACGGCCAGCAGACCACCCGACACCGCCGCGCCACTGCCGGCATTGGCGATCGTTCCCACGTTGGTGACGGTCAAATAATAGTTCGGCCCGGCCAGGATCGTCGCCGCGGCAGATGTCGATCGGATCACGCCTCCCGCCGCATTGGTGACGGTGGGGCCGTAACCGATCGTGGTATCGAGCGCGCTGCCAGCGCCGCCGTCGATGCTGCCCGCATTGGCGAGCGTGGACACCTGTCCGACGATTCCCCCGACGATGCTCGCGCCGGCGCGGTTGGTGATCGTCGAGAAGCTGGTGAGCAGGTTCGGATAGCCCTGCGCGGTCGATACCGTGTTGGCGAGCAGCGCGATCCCGCCGGTGCCGGTTACCGTGCCCGCATTGTCGAGGCTGACGGAGACGGTCCCGTTCTCGTTGCCTGGCGACTGGAGCAGCGCCAGCGCCGTCAGGCCCGTCACGCTTCCGCCCGCGCCGACGGTCAGCGCCGTCTGTTGCGTGCTGTAATAGGAGCTCGGGTTCAGCGCGCCCGAATTCACCGTGATCGCGGTCTGCCCCGGCGCGGAGACGGTGCCCAGCACCGTGAGCGTGTTCGTCGAATAGGGAGCCGAGCTAGTCCGTGGCACATCCACTGCGATCGTCGGCGCGCCCATGTTCGATACGGTGGCGCCGCTCGCGACGACCAGTGTCGTATCGCGGGTCGTCACGCGGACGCCATCGGTGTCGGTCCCGGCGCAGGTCGTCGTGCCGTTCGCCGTGGTCGGATCGGGCGCGCATTGCGCCTGAGCGACCGCCGGCAGAGCCAAGCCCCATGCCAGCGCGCTCGTCCCGAGCACAAACGACAAACGACGGCAGCGCACGGCCGGAGCAGAACGTATCACGATTGCATTCCCCCTAATCGGCATCTTCGCTGCCGTATTTCGTTGCTGTGCGCGACTTTCGACGATGTTGTCCAGTGGCGCGTGAATAGGCCGCGCACAGCGCGACGGACTCTAATCGTGGTGATGTGTCTGCCAGGGTGCACTGCGCGCAACGCGTCAGCTTTGTCAGGGGATCGTGGCAACCGCGATCCCCGCGGTCAGCACCACGCCGCTGGCGAACAGCGATAGCGACAGCGCGACGCGATCGCCGCATTCCGCCAGCTACTGCGGCATCGCGACAAAGGCGACGGGCAACGCAATAACACTGTCGACCAGCACGGGCCTTAGCAACTACCCGATCAGCAACTTTAGCTCCTTACCGTTGAGGCGCCCAACGCCGTGTGGATGCGATATCTTCTTCACGCGCCGCGCCGTATTGAACGCGGCGAGCCCGTACAGAACAATGCACCCGATCACGATCGTCTGCGCGGCCCGATCATGAACAGCCCCGCGCGCTGATGGCCGTCGCGATCATCGACCTCGCACGACTGGTGGTCGACCGGGACCGCCACAACCGGCACCGCAGGCGCGATGCGATACCATTGCGTCTCCATCGTCCTGGTGGCCCCAGACGACGTTGTTCGATCAGTTCAGGAGAAGCGACAGGTAGCGTTGGGCACCCCTCGAATTTGAAAGCTGTCGATCGCCTCCCAACACAATCCGCGCCAAAATCAGAAGATGAACAAGCGGCAGGTTTCGGGAGAGGGCTAGTCCTGAATGTCGCCTTCTTGGGCAAGCTGAATGGCCGGAATGGAGAGGTCAGCGGGTTCGGACCTTGCGCTCTTCTATCGGCCCCGACCGAGCCATCAGATGTCGAGGTTCCGGCGTTCGATCTCGGCAAGCAGGGCTTCTTTATAAATCTCGCCGGGCTCTCCCGCGGTCTGCTGGTAGCTTTCGACGAGCTGTTGATCTGACAACGCCAGGATAATCTGATCCGAAGTCTGGCGGTATTGCTTCAGGTTCTGATCGGTCGTGTCCAAGCCGGAGCCATCTTGCGTGCGTATCTCGCCGCGAGCGATGCGGCCGGCGGTGTTCAGCAGGCTGCGTAGGCGGTTTAGGTTACTATCGTTCATGTCTTCAGCCTGTGCGCTGTCGACCGATTTGTGCGATCGTATCTGCGTAAGGGACCGGAACGACGCACGCCTGATGCTCGTGCGCCGTTCCTAACCGTTGTCGGACCCCAGACGGTCATACGCGGCTTCTTCGGCACTTACCGGAGGGAGTAACCAATTCCAGCACCTTTCGAGCATCGAGGCGGCCGCTAAAGGCCGACTCGCGATATATCGTGTCTCCGCTACATACTACCATGGGTAGTGGCGAAATGGCTCGCAGATCACCTACAAATACAACAAAGGCGAAGCACCCGTTAGTGCCTCGCCTCAACTCTACAATCCCACAGTCACAGCTTTGTATGGCAGACGTTCGAGAACATCAGCGAAGGCAAACGCGCGATTCATCGCATCGTTTTGCTCGCGAGGGCCATCGCAAACGTGGTCGAGCGCATTCATGTTCTGAACCGTGTCGGTGTCTCCCAACTTATCGTTGCCGCCAAGAAGCCGATCTAAGGTAGCGCTTTATTCGTCTTTAGCGGCGCTTGAAGACTTGGGCGATGCCCCGTGCGCCCTTTGCCCGACAGTGGCGCGACTTGGCGTTTGGGCGAAGCATCACTTTTTCGAAACGAGCGCCATTTGCTAGTGCGGTGATCTCGTATCATGGAAACCCGGCATCTAGAGCATTCGGATCTCCAATCCGCCGTATCGTGCCAGATCTTGGCCTTCCGCTGGCGGTGGCCAATCAATAAACATAGTATTTTCATTGTCTTGGCTGCTCCCCTGTGTTCGGCTTATCCGTCGGCGATGCCATAATAACCGGAATACCCTAATGAGCCGCCTTGATGCCTTCCGCTGGATAAGTGAACGAGGCGTTACCGGCCGCCTGCGTCTCCTCAATTATTTTGACCAAATAGGCGTGGGCATCTCGCAAGCGGGTGAGGGTCATATGGATATTTAAAGATGAATTCTTCGGCGCTCTGCTGGACTGTGGTCGGATTAGGTGGAACGTTGAGCACGTCCACGCCGTCGTCCAGAACCGGCCCATTCAGACAACATGCTCGCGATGATTGTTCGGCGTATCGGCGAGCCAAAAGCAAGCCTTGCCGATTCCTTCGTCCAAAACAGCGTCTACAGCTATTACGGCGCGCCCATCCTTGGCACGATAGGTAACGTCATCGCTTATTCGCGCCGGCGTCGCGCTTCGACGCCATCGATCCTGGTCAACTGGTCAACTGGAATCAGGGCCTTCGTCTCGCGCAGTGCTACCACCTATTTCACTACCTCCGCTGTTGGTGGCGGGCGCATTTACCTGTCGAGTGCCAATTGCGGCGAATTCAACGCGCTTGATGAAGCGATAGGCCGCGTCTTGGGGGGCTGGGCACTTCCCTCGAGAGAGTAGAAGATTGGCAACATGATCCTGGCCGATACTCTGGGGTTCGTTAGTACCAACAAGGCTATCTACGCGATCCTATCAGGGCGGTACCCTCACCCCAGTTGGAGCGCAGCCGCAGGGGGCGACATGGCGCTGACGTCCGACGGCACGCTGATCATGACCGGCCAAGTGCCGAACTACGGCGATCCTCGCGCGCTCACCGCTTACCGACTGTGATAAAAGGCTGATCGCCATAATATGCGGCTCGCCGGCAGTCTTCATGCCAGTAGCGGTTGGGTGTCCGACGGTATCAGGGCTGTGTTCGAGCAATCTAATGAGGCCGTACCGCATTAAAACGAGCGATGCTCGACACGTCGACACGTCGACAAGGTTCGCTTGATGCCGTCCGTCGCCCAAAGCGTCCGCCGTGGACCGCAATATCGTCCATTTGGCGGAAACCGGTAGAGCCGACATTGGCGGCTCGCGCGATCACAAACGGCTGGCGGCTTGGAGGCCGACGGGGTTTTCCGTGTAATAGCACGAAGTCTCCTGTGTCGGTCGTCCGGCTCATGCCGCAGCCCGGCGTTTTCCTCGTCAAAGCACGATGAGCCACATGGATTTCGAAGGTATTGCAGGAATCACGGTGGTTTTTCGAGGATCAGCCCTGCGAACGCGGCAGGCCTCGAACTAGCCCAGCTAATGTTCGTGCTATCACACGGAAAACCCTCTTTCCGTTGGACAAGTATAAGGCATCGACACAGGTTGATCGCTGATAAAGGCGAGTTTGGGATCATGGGCGACGTTTCGGTTTTTCAGGGTGACCTGTTTTCGGTGCACAGCCCGCTGTACGGCGATGTGCAGGGCGAGCGGACCGTGGCTGAGTTTCCCTTTTTCGCACTGTCGAAAAAGGCCCATATGACTCCGATGGTTTTTGAATCGGGCGAGGCCCGGATCGAGATCAATCCGAGCAAGACCGGTGTCGCGACGATCTACGACAAGGAAATCCTGCTCTATATCGCCAGTCTGATGGCGGAGCGGGCCGAAAAAGGCGAAAAAGCCGACCGGATCATGACGTTTACCGCCAATGATCTCTTCCGCGTTACCGGTACGAATTCGTCGGCACGGTCCTATACGTCGCTTAAGGCTTCGTTGAACAGGCTGCAGGGTACGCAGATCGTTACCAACATCGAGACCGGTGGTGAAGGATCGGATAGCTCGTTTTCCTGGCTGCTCAAGGCCGACATCAAGTACATCAAGACGTCGACGGGTGAGCGCCGTGTAAAATGGGTCGAGGTCATGGTGTGCGACTGGCTGTATCGTGCCATCCTGACGGATCAGCGGATCGCTGCATACCATCATGACTTCTTCAAGCTCGGTCCAATCGAACGGCGTTTGTACGAGCTCGCCAAGTTCAACTGCAAGGATGACGGTTTCACACTTGATATTGGCGAGTTGGCGGCGCGCGTAGGCTGCGCGTCGGACCGACGTGGCCTCGAATATTTCAAGAAACAGCTTCGCGACGTGTCCGAACAAGATAGTCTGCCCGAATATACTCTCGACGTCGTCGAAACGAAAATTTCATCGGGACGCGGTGGCCGGCCGCGGTTGCACACGACCATCGGCTTTCGACCTAAAAGAGATCTCGAAATCCTTGAAGACGGCACCGACGCGTAATCTGTTTGCAGGCTCGCACGGGGTTTTCCGTGTAATAGCACGAACGCAAATTCGGAACTTTCCGACTACCCGGCGAAGCTACCGGACCCCGACGAGGGGTTTTCCGTGTGATAGCACGAACATTTCCCGAGTTTTCCGTGCGAAAGCACGAACCTTGGCGCTTTGCCCTGCCCCCATAAACCGCAAGGATGACTGAACGGCGGTCGTCGTTCGTCGAATCCGGTTTCTCGCGGATCCAACGAGCGAGGACGTGGTCGTAACGATCATCGGCAAGGGAGGACATGTGTCGGCGTTTCTGAGCCGCATCATGCGCAGCGTTTACGCAGCGCAGAATGCATACGCCGCTCAGGTCGGCACCCTGCCCTATCTTGCCCATGGCATCGATAACGAAGGAATGGCTGTGAGCGGATAAAAGGAAACCCGGCACAAAGGCCGGGCATCCCAAAAGCACATACTAGGTTCGTGCCGGCAAGCACAAACGATCGTTTCCACAACGATCCCTAAATATGCGCTTTTCAGATTGAATTCAAGGATGCGCGTTTCGTGCCACGGCTGACTTTTGCCTGTTTCCGCCACCCTCAAAAGGGAACGGACAATGGGGACCATTACGATAGGCGACGCCGCGCTGAAGGCGTTCGGCCTGCTAACGCGCGAGCGTTCGCCGGCGCGATCAGGTGCGCCGCACCGGACAGGCGCACCTGTGCTACGCGACAGCCTGGAGGCCGGCACCTTCGAGGAGGTGTTCTGGACGGCGCCCGCCAGAGGTGAGACCGACCGTTTGCTGCACGTTGCGCGCAAAACCCTCGATGCCGCCCGGCGGTTGCGACGCGATGCGCGCTCGGGAGAACGGACGCTGACGGTCGTCGAGCGCGGTATCGCCCAGCTTACCGGCAGTGCCGTCCGGGTCTTTGAAGAGATCCTCACGCTTGCGCGGTTAAACCGTGGCCGTGTTTACCCCTCCTACGACTATCTTGCAGAGGCGACCGGGCTCGGCCGCGCGACGGTCGGTCGTGCGCTTCGTATTCTCGAGGCGATCGGGTTTCTCGTGCGCCAGCGGCGCTTCAACCGTGTCAAGAATGATGGCCCTGGGCCTCGGTACGTGCAGACCTCCAACGCCTACCGACCCCTGCTGCCTGGCAGCGTGCGACCCTATCTTCCGCGCTGGATGCGTCCCTCGCCCGCGCCCGACGACGCTGTCCAGCATCACGCTGACCAGGCTCTCGAAACCAATGCAATGCTGAAGACGCTGTCCTGCCGGGAACTTGCGCAGATTACCGTCAGCGGCCCGCTAGGTAAAATTCTTGCTAAGCTGGGCGAGACGATCGATCGCACAGAGCGCGAAGCTCAAACCGGTCCACAACCGCTAAAAGATTCTATGAATATAAGAATTGCAGTGTTGGCCTAGCCGGCCAACGCGATGCCCGACGACGCGAAAACGGAAAGCGCTAAACCCAAAAAAGCGGATAACACGCGGAGAACCCTGGACGCAGCGACGATGTCGCTGCGAATGCTCCCTAATGGGATCATGCGGTTTCTGGAGCGCCCATCATCGAGCCCCATCCGTAGCGGGACCGTGGTGACATACGTGATGGCCAATAATGCCCATTTCTCAGAATGTTGGCCTAAGGCCTAAGTCCGTGTTTCCGAAAGAAAATAGGAAACAACGTTCCGATCATGCGAGACCATCAACTCGGGCCTTTGACATCGTCGCATCATGACGCTTACGTATTGGGGCTAGTATGCCTAACCGCAGCGCCGTCGGGGAGTGGCGCAGGCTGGTAGCGCCACTGGTTTGGGACCAGGGGGTCGCAGGTTCGAATCCTGTCTCCCCGACCATAGACCGGAAGGTCTTATCTTCGCCCTCGATCCGAGTGGGGCAGATGCTACTCGTCATTCTAAGCGGCCTCAAGGCAGCGAGAGAACGTAGAGCCATGGCGCTCTGCCCCAAGGTCATTGCCCGCCGCAGCCTGTTTGGATTTACGGGTACAGATCGCACGACGACATGTCGCGCACTGCCCTTCTGTGCAGCGCCAGTGACACTTAACGAAATAGTCAAATCGGATGGATACTGCGGCACATCAGTTCCATTCCCATTTTCCAGTGCTAACAAGAGGGTACTTAGGGGGAATGAAACCGATGGACTTTCCGTGGAAAGAGCAGGCAACCCTGGTCCGGATGGCAGGCGTGGAACAGGTAGACGACCAGTCCTGTGAGATCTTGTTTGAAGGATCCTTGCTGGCGATGGCAACCCGTGTGCGGGACATGAAGCCCGCTCAGCGCAAGCGCCTACGGTTATCGATACCGGACCGGCAGGTTCGTCCCCATACCTTCCAGGGTGATGCCCTGACGGCGCTGATCGACCGTATCCCACAAGCGGCCTGAATACCGCTTTTGACGGTTTCGTTTTGCACAATCGCGGTTGGGGTGAACGCATTTGCCCGTACGTATCTTAACAGCCACATGGCACGGTGATGCTGCGGCGCAGCAATGACGTGCATGAGGTTTCTATGTTTTCCCTGTTCGCCCTCTACTTCGAATACCGTAAGGCTCAGGCCGCTCACATGGCGGCAACGAGTGAATCGGTCGAACTTAGCCGCCCCGCAAACGACGTCAGCTCGGCAAGCATTGCGAGAGCTGCCTAAATCCGCAAAGGCTGTGGCGGAACCGGCATGCTGCAATACCGCGGCGCCGGCCAAATCATCGAGGGTATTGCGTGACACCGACTGTCATCACTCCAAGCGGCCCAGGCGCGATGGAAGCTGGCCTTGTGCTCGACGACGAGGGACAGCGCTTCGTCGTGCTGACATTCAAGGAACCGGGAGGCGAGCCCACATTGGTCACCTTTACGGTTCCCATCTTCCAGAATTATGTCGAGCACCTTGTCCGGACGGCGAAAGCAGCCAACGAGGAAGCCAACTGGGGTATTCCTGGCTGACGGCGATAGCCAATCTCGACAACGGATTTGTCCGCCTCTCGTAATAGTCTTGTGGCAAGCGGACGAATTCAATGGGTTTGAGTATCCCTGTACCAGCTATGCTCCGACGAGCAGCTGGGCATAAGATGCAGCATCGTCGCCCTCCCCTTGGCGGTTCGCATACCAAGACCCTACCGGCTTCGGCCTCCGACAAGCGTTGCGCGCTGATCCAGAACGATATTGAGAGCCCCCTTGGGCGTCGTACCGGTCACGGTCGCGCGACCAGTAAAGCCCGCCGTATCGTACACGCCCGTGCGACTGATGTGCATCCAGTCGCCCTTCTTCTGCGGGCAGCTCAGGGTTTGTGTATAGCGGCCGTCTGCGACGCGCTGGCTGTCGATCCGGCATCGTGCTTTCGGGTCGGGCGTCAGGAGGGTCTCGATCCCCTGCCCGCTCGATACATGCTTACGCTCAGCCTTTGATTTGCCCTTCATCATTCGAAGAAGGAATCCTGGAACGCCCGGCACGGTCAGGTCGACGACCTTCGACGTCACGTCCCAATCCCCTGGCTGCACCACCTGCGCGGTAGCGGTGGTTGAAAGGCCAGCCAGCATAAGCATGAAGTATTTCGTCATACTTCAACCGTTTACCGGCTAACGCGGCGTACGCAACTGAATGACCGTCTTCGACAGACTGTCAGGCTCACTATAGCGATGATGCTGAACCGTTTTACCACGGGCCTGCGCGAATACCGGTTATATTACCGCATGGTCGCCTTCCCCGGTGCATCGATGCCCACTCGTCGAGAAAGCATATTTCCTTGCAGCTATGTATCGATCCTGATTCAGGCTGAGTGTGAAGCTAATCTCTTTCCTAGGTGAGAGCCTCGATCGGCTCCGCGACTTTCCGGACAATGCCTAATCGGAAGCGGGTCACCTGCTTAACGAGATCCAGATTGGCACCGATCCCGACGACTGGAAGCCGATAAAAACGGTAGGTCCGAGGGATCGTGAAATCAGGATCGGGGAAGATTCCAGGGCGTTCCGGATCATCTACCTGGCGACGCTCCTTGACGCGGCGCTATCCTGCACGCCTTTCAGAAAAAGACGCAGGCGACACCACAACGGGATATCGATCTAGCGGCCAGCCGCTTACGCACATGGAGGAAAAGTGATGGAAATTTAAACGTTCGACAACGTGTTCCACGCACTGGCCGACACTCCGGCCGAGGCCGCGAACCTCAAGGCACGCTCCGAGCTGTCGGCTCTCAAGGTGCGGGTAAGTTCTTGGCATATACCGCAGGAGGTTGCGGTAACCGTCTCGGTATCACCCCCCCCTTCACAATGACCTATTGCAGGGAAAGATGGCCAAATTCTCGCTCGATGCATTGGTGAACCTCGCCACGGCCTCTGGCCTAGCTGTGCATATCCAGGTCGCCGAAGCGGGCTAACGGCTGAAGCCAGCACACAGGGGTTATGGTTGACGATCGTCGCGAACCTTGTGCGGTTCTTGGATAGCCGCATCGACCGCTATTCCGCGCCGACATTCGGGGAGAGTTATCAGCGATGGTAGCCCCCTGCGGTCAATTACTGGGTCGCTTACGCCTGAAGCCATGCTTGAACAGTTCACCTCGTCGCTCTTACGGGCATCATTGCGGTGCAATATTACGCGGAGAACGTCTCAAAACCATGAATCAGTAAAAGCGACCGATCATCGGTATTTGCCAATTTGGTGCCTGGTAATGGAACCTGTTCTTTTCAAATCCGGGAGAAGCGACCCCGAAGCCGGTGATCGCGTCGTAATCGAAGGAGATCTCCGTCCTCACCGCACTTTTCGAGAACGACAATGAGTTGCCGATACATAGAACGCACCCCGGGAGGGGGAGTCAGCGTGGGGCCGAGGCGCACGCCTGCGAGTATCGCAGTGCGAGGCAGAATTGGCGGTTACCGCCGAGGTGCTGATAGCTTCTAGCGGCTCTGCTGTGACCTGCCCTCACGACGCGCCGGCTGGCCTGGCAGGGCCAATCGGAACGTGGTGTCGCGATCAGTCCCCGATCGGGCTCTCGCCGTGCTTGCGCAGCACGTCGTTGAATGCCTCGGCCATCAGCGCCTGGAGGCTCCTGCCCTGACGACGCGCTAGCGTGTGCATGGCGAACGACATCTCGGGTGTGAAGAACCCTGCGATCTGCTTGCGACCCTGCCGGCTGGCGGGGCCCGATGTAGCCCCCTGCCCGCCGACCTGGTTTGGCGTCTGTCCAATGGGCTGTGATGTCGATGGTAGCGCGACGACGGGTTCCGGCAAGGTGCGATCACGCAGGTTTGCGAAGGACGGCTTCCGGCTCATGCTACAGCTTTTCCGTTATCTTTGAGAGGTTTGATAGAAGGCTTCTTTGACGACTTGATTGGCACGCCCAGTTGTAGACATGTCCACTTGTAGATATGTCGAATGTCATCCGCCGCCTTACCGTTGGGCTCGAATTCCATGACGGTGCGGCCTTCCGCGCTCGCATGGCGAAAGGCCGCGCGGTCAGCGATCTGGATCGGGCAAGCTGGCGTACCAAAGCTTTCGACGAGTTCGCCCGCCTCCTGGTACATGCGCGGCGCATTGGGCGACCCGGCGGTGAACACCACGAACGCCGGCTTGCGGAGCAATTGCACCAGCTTGGCCGTCGTCTGGATCGCCGCCAGATCGAAGGCGCTGGGACGGCATGGGATCAGCACCAGATCGGCTACCTCGACCGCAGCACGTGCAGCACTATCGGCATGAGGCGGAGTATCGATGACGATGAAATCGGCCCCCTGCCCCATCGCCTGCTCGATCTTGGCAGAGAGCCGTGGCGGTGGGCTATCGATCACTTCGGGTGGCGCGTCCTGACGCCAGGCCGCCCATTGGCTGGCAGTCGCCTGGGGATCGGTATCGATGACGAGCGCGACACGCCCTGCGTCATGGGCGGCAGCGGCAAGGTGAAGCGCTAGCGTCGTCTTACCCGCGCCCCCCTTTTGGCTAATGATTGCGATAGTCGGCATGTCGGTTCCCCTACATGTCTACATCACGACAACGCAACACCGCCGGCTGGAAATCGACAGAATTTTTGAGCGTGGGCGGAAAAGTAAATTTGCCGGCAGTCCGACAGCGCTACACCCGACATGTCGGGTGTTAACATCCAATGTGGCTGTATCCAATATGGCGTACGGCCGCTTGTTTGCCCCGCCCGCATCGATCGCTCCGCTAAAAGGCGCGTACGTCTCAACGACGCTGTTCCATTCCGCGTCGCTGTATGAATGGAGCGGCGACAACAATACGCTTGTTTCGATGAGCGCAGCGCTGTCCGATGCTATGGCCTCGATCGGTAGGGCGGCCTATCTGGAAGCGCCCATCACCGGACAGGATCTGATAGCTGCGGGAGGCTGCTGGGTGGGTATTACCTTATCGCCTTCCGCGAGCGGCACCTAACGCAAGTCTTCTTACCAAGCTGGCGATTGCTTGGTGTGAATTTATGGCCGCCGTTCACGAGGCAAATGAAACGTCTGATAATTCGCATGGTGGGCTCCGCTAGCCGGCCTTCGCGAGGCTGGGGTTCGCACGACTAATGGTTACTAAAGAGTAAATGGCGCAGCGTACCGTTGGCCGCCAGCCCGCGTTCAGTATGTCTGTCCCGAAAAGGGATTCGAGCGAGCAGCTCAGAGATAGCGGCGTTAGTCCACCTGAACCGCGCCGGGTTTGCCGGAGGCTCCAACTCCTGAGAAGGTGGAGCCTGTATGAGCAAGACGACGAACAAGTTTGCGCCGGAAGTTCGCGAACGCGCGGTACGGATGGTTTTCGACCACGAGCGGGATCACCCCTCGCGATGGGCAGCGGTGGTGTCGATCGCGGAGAAGATCGGCTGCGTTCCGCAGACACTGCATGAGTGGGTGAAGAAGGCTGAGGTCAACAGCGGCAAGCGTGCCGGTGTCCCGACCGAGGTTGCCGACAAGGTGAAGGCACTCGAGCGCGAGGTCCGTGAGCTGCGTCAGGCCAACGAGATTCTGCGCAAGGCGTCCGCATATTTTGCGCAGGCGGAGCTCGACCGCCCGTTCCGGCGATGATCGCGTTCATTGACGATCACCGCGATGCCTATGGGGTCGAGCCGATCTGCCGTGTCCTGCCGATCGCCCCATCGACCTATCACGAGCGCGTCGCGCAGCGACAGGACCCGACACGCCTGTCGGCGCGGGCACGGCAGGATGCGCTCCTAAAGGCTGAGATCGCGCGCGTGTTCGCCGAGAACTTCGCGGTCTACGGCGTGCGCAAGGTCTGGCGGCAGATGATACGAGAGGGCGTGCCCGTCGCCCGCTGTACGGTCGCGCGACTGATGCGCGAGATGGGCCTGGCAGGCGTAATCCGGGGTAAGCCAGTGCGCACCACGATCAGCAACAAGGCGGCGCCGTGCCCGCTCGATCACGTCAACCGCCAGTTCTACGCGCCAGCGCCGAACATGCTGTGGGTCTCAGACTTCACCTACGTCGCGACCTGGGCGGGGTTCGTCTACGTCGCCTTCGTCATCGATACCTATGCTCGCCGGATCGTCGGCTGGCGGGCCAGCAGGACGGCTCATGCCAGCTTCGTCCTCGATGCGTTGGAACAGGCGCTTCACGATCGTCGGCCGGCCCATCGGGGCGGCCTCATCCATCATAGCGACCGCGGGTCGCAATATGTGTCCATCAAGTACACCGAGCGCCTCGCCGAGGCCGGGATCGAGCCCTCGGTTGGCAGCGTCGGCGACAGCTACGACAACGCTTTAGCAGAGACGATCAACGGCCTCTACAAGGCCGAGGTCATCCATCGCCGTGGACCTTGGCGATCCTTCGAAGCGGTGGAATACGCGACCCTCGAATGGGTCGACTGGTTCAACCATCGACGGCTGCTGGAGCCAATCGGCAACATCCCGCCTGCCGAAGCCGAAGATCAATATTATGCTGCCGCAGACAACATCGATATGGCTGCGTGACTCACAACCCAACGCCTCCGGTAGACCCGGCGCGGTTCAACCATCCGGTCAGTCCGCATATTAACGCAATAATCGCAGACCTAAGCGCAACCGGCGTCAAACGCCTCAGTTTAGACCACCAACTTATCGGCTAGGGACGCCATTTCCCAACTGAGAACCGCCATCATGAACAGCAGCATCGCGACTCTTACGGTCGCGGGAACGATGACGCATGGTCGTGACCGCCAGCCGGAGTGAGGTTGAGACACGGATCACTTCTTGGTGGGAATTCATGCCTTGTTCGGGTTAGCTCTCGGCGGAAATCAACGCAGGGCAAACAGTCGCGGACGGCATTCTCGCCGTTATTCTCTGCATATGTAGGGAATAAAGGCTCTCAGCTATCAGGCTAACACCGAGATATTTGAGCGCCGAGCGCCGAGCGCCGTTGGCGTGCCATGTTGACATCCATACTTGGCGATGTGTTTTCGTGTCGACATGTCGGGGCGCCGAGGTTGATGCATTCAATAGCTTAGCTTGCCGATACGTCGACACGTCGACACGCCGACACGCCGACACGCCGATACGCCGATACGCCGATACGTCGATACGTCGATACGTCGATACGTCGATACGTCGATACGTCGATATGTCGATACGTCGATACGTCGACATGCGGAAACGCCGAGACGCCGAGACGCCGAGACGCCGACATCCCGACACGATGACAGGTCGACACGGCAACAGGTCGCCAATGACATGTCGATATCAATGGAGTGTAGTCAAATGGTATGTACACACGTCGACACTGCAACAAAACGACGCATCTACAGGTCGACCTGGCGACATGTTGTCGAATTTCCTTTCGTTCGTATCCGTCCTGACTCATAGAGTCATGATGCCGATCCGCCCCGAGAACCGCTGGCTCTACCCAATCGATTGGCAGCAACTGTCGGACACGATCCGCTTCGATCGTGCTGGCGCGCGCTGCGAACAATGCGCGCGACCGCATTTGCGCTTTGTCGCGCACCTGGGCGACGGACGATGGTGGGATGCCGACGCCGGGTATTGGCGCTCGGATCGTGGCCGACGGATCGCGGTTCGGGGGCAGGGACGGGAACGGTTCGACATGGCCGCCGTCCGTACGACCTATGTGGTGCTTGCATGCGCGCATCTCGATCACGATCCGGGGCACAATCTGCCGGGTAATCTCGCCGCATTGTGCCAGCGCTGCCACATGCTTCACGATGCTGCCGAACATCGCTGGCAGCGGTGGTGGAACGTCTTTCGTCTGTGCGCGCTTCGCGATCTATACGAAGATCCTCGCCTCACGCGGGAGCGCCTTGCACGCCATCATTTGTCGGCTTGAGGGCAGGGGGCGGAGAGGGCCATCAGTGCTACACAACTTGTACGTGGCACTCACGCCTCACCTGATCACCTCAGGTCGTTCGTTCGCAGTCAGGTTGCACTTCCGGTCATCGACCGTTGAGCCCGCGTTGCCGGTGACGCAGATGACGCCACAGGATCGGCCAAGGGATCGGTGGTCACGGAGGACAAGGATTTCATCCACGACTTCCCCGACGGTGGTAGGCGAGGGCTCAAGGAGTATTAATGCCAACCGGAAGCTAGTCGCCACAGATCCGGTAGAGGCTTTACCGGTAAGCCGTCACTCATGCTTTACGTGCAGCGATAGTCGAGATCGCGCTGTGCATCAGGGCAGCACGGCTGGTTTCGGGCTGATCACGCGTATCGTAATGATCGTTCAGCGCCCGCTTAGCAGCTGCCTTTTCCGTCTCCGGGGCATCCCTAAGGATCTGCCGAAAGTTTGCTGCCTCAAGCGCCCACTGCTGAGCGTGAAGGTCGTCAAGGTTCGCATCAATGCCGCCGCGGACGAGTTCTAGCTCCGTCATTTGCGCGGCTCTCCGGCGATCGGGATAAGCGTCACTCAGGTCGCGAATAGCGATAAAGCGGCGGGCGTAGGAAGCACGGCCCTCGCGATCGATCCAGCGAGCACGGGATCCAGCCTTGACGGCGCCGACGATATCATCGCGCCAGGTATCGCCCACCATCAGCAGTTCACTGGCCTCGCATCCCAGAAGGTCCGTCAGGCCGGCGTAGAACGCCCTGTCAGGCTTTATCGCCGCTGCATCGAAGGAGAAGTGCCAGACATCCACCAGATCGCCCAGGAGGGCCTTTAGCGGGGCCGCGTAGGGCAGGGCGAGGTTAGAGGCGACGGCGACCCTCACTCCCGTCTCACGAACCCGACGCAGGGCATCCAGCGTATCGGGGTAGGGCGCGATCGTCGCCAATTCCTCATCCAGCATCGCTAGTTCGGCGTCCGGGTGCGGCAACCCCAGTGCAGCGGCATAGTCCGCGAGGCCGATCGACTGGACCATCGGCGAGGGCAGGGCCTGCGCCTGGTCCCGGGCCTGCCGGATCAGCCGTTCGAACGGATGCCGCTTGCGGCCGATATGGACCAGCGTGCCGAACGCATCGAATGCGACCGCGCGGGTGACCGGCGGTGGAGCATAGAGCCGATCAACAGCAGCGAGCAGGCGGGCGTACAGCGCGTCGCTGACATTGCCGGCGCGGATCATGGAGTCTGCGACCACCGCCGCGTCCGGGTCGGACGGCTCGCGGAATACCATGACCGCCTCGTCTCCTCGATCACGACCGGCGAGGTCAGCCAGCACGGCCGCATAGGCGGCCTGCTCGGCTGGTAAGCGGAAACTCGGAAGGGCATCGCTCATGGCAGGATCGTCCTTGCTTGATAGGGGTAACGATCGTCGAAACCTCCGTCTCGATCGCAGCGGCTTGTCCGAAACGTCTCCTTCTGCAACATGGACCCGCGGTTCGGTAAATCCCGGCCGTGGGGCGTCGTAACCTCTTCATCACGTCGATCTGGTCGAGTTTCTCGGCCGGGTGGCCGACGCACATGTCCAGGGTTCTGCCTAAAAGCGGCGGCGCCTTGTGCGACGTGCAGGGTTACGAACGCCCGGCTTTTCAGCCGGGTGATGCCTCTATCTCAAAGGAGGAGGCGATCGTGGCAGACAAACCGGAGCGTAAAATTCAAGAATTGCTGGACGTCCTACGCCAGAACCGGCCATCTGGATCTTGCTCAACGGAGCTCGAGGATTCTCTGTTTTCTGCCATCACAAAACTACCGCTGAACCGACCAATCGGCATGGGCTGTTCCAGAGATGTTTATATCGAATGGTTGGCCGAGGAGGCCGAACAGCTCGTTTCATTGGCAGGTATCTTGACGCTGGAACTCCGCGATGGATTTTCAGGCTACCAGCGATTTTTGCTCGGAAAGATCGTCGTCGATTTGAGACAGAATCTCGAAAAGTTTATCAGCGATGTTCTTCTGGTCGCCGGGGACCGACAGGAGATACGCCGGCGTGTCGAGGCAGGGTAAGGTCCTGCAATTCGGGATCAACGCTTGGTGCGATTGCGGCCAATAAGAATTGGCTGTCGGTTCATAAACTGGTCGGTATAGGCATCCATCTTCTTCCGATCGAACATGTCCTCTAAGCGAAGCTCAGTCTGTGTCTCGCTATCAGGTTCCGGCTTTGTCGTGCCATCATTGGAATTGCCGTCCTCCATCGGTTCAAGGCCGGTAACGGTAATGCGATCCGTAACCCACCCTTTGACGGATCTCTATCTTCACCAATGCCGGATTGAAGGCATACCGGCAATGTCGACGCGTGCCCTAGAAACAGCGCGAGCTCAGCCATCATGGTGCGGTGCAAGTCTCAGCGCTACGATCTTCTGTCGTGTCCGTCAGACGGTCCTCTGGCGTCAGCATTAATATGTCCGTCAACTCTGGACCCGCGACGGCGATTCGGACAAGAATGCAAATCGATGGAAAAGCGGACAGATCAGGACCGGCCGTGGCGCTGATCGGCTATGCGCGGGTATCGACCGGCGACCAGAAGCTTGCGCTCCAGCACGATGCGCTGAACGCGGCCGGATGCGAGCGGACGTTCGACGACCATGCGTCCGGCGCGAAGACCGATCGGCCGGGGCTTGCCGAGGCACTAGCCTATCTACGTGCCGGTGACACGCTAGTTGTGTGGAAGCTGGACCGCCTCGGCCGCTCGATGAGCCACCTGATCGAAAAGGTCGGCGAACTGGCTGCGCATGGTGTTGGTTTCCGATCGCTTACCGCAGATCGACACCACCACGTCGGGCGGGATGCTCGTGTTCAACATCTTCGGTTCGCTCGCCCAGTTCGAGCGCGACCTTATCCGCGAGCGCACCACCGCCGGATTGAAGGCTGCGCGGGAACGGGGGAGCCTTGGCGGTCGGCGTCCGGTCATCACGCCTGACAAATTGCGTAAGGCGCGCGATTATATCGCGGCAGGGCTGACGGTTCGCGAAGCGGCCACGCGCCTCAAGGTCGGCAAAACCGCGCTCTACAAAGCGCTCGAAGGCACCGCTTCTAAAACCGCAGTCAAAGCATGAGGAAAGAGTGATGCACGAACGCGATCCCAACATCGCTACCTCGACCCTGTCTGGTTTCGTTGCCGAGCAGGGCGTCACCGTAAGAGTGAACATCATCCGGTTGGAAATGAGCCGGGCTGGTCGCTTGAAGTCGAAAACGAGCATGGAACGTCTACGGTCTGGGACGACCTGTTCGCGACTGATGATGCAGCACATGCTGCTTTTCGTCAGACCGTCGATGCAGAAGGTATGCGCGCCTTCCTCGACCAGGCCGTCGTCATACCCTTCCGACGTTAGCACCGTAGCGTTCGCCGTTCGTTCGGTCCTAGCGTACGTAAACTTCACTTTTGTACAGTGACCCCACCATCAGCAGTTCGCCGGCCTCGCAACCCAGCTTTGCGGTCAGGCCGGCGTAGAACGCCCTGTCAGGCTTGATCGTCCCCAAGGTCGTCATGGTTGGCGACCCCGAGCAGTTGCAGGCGATCGAGGCGGGTGCTGCGTTCCGCAGCGTCACCGAGCGCCACGGCGCGGCCGAGATCACCGAGATACGCCGGCAGCGTGAAGACTGGCAGCGCGACGCGACGCGGGCGCTGGCGACTGGGCGGACCGGCGAGGCGATCCATGCCTATGACGGTCGCGGCATGGTCCATGCGGCCGAGACGCGGGAAGCGGCGCGGGGCGCGCTGGTCGACGGTTGGGATCGTGCGCGCCAAGCCGAATCAGGCAACAGCCGGATCATCCTCACCCATACCAACGCCGAAGTTCGCGAGCTGAATGAGGAGGCGCGGGGCCGGTTGCGCGCGAGCGGCGACCTTGGCGACGACGTGGCGGTGAAAACCGAACGCGGCGATCGGCAGTTCGCTACTGGCGACCGCATCATGTTCCTTCGCAACGAGCGCGGCATGGGGGTCAAGAACGGTACGCTCGCCACGATCGAGCGGGTATCGGCCGAGGGCATGGCGGTGCGCCTCGATGACGGGCGCGGCGTCGCGTTCGACACCAAGGACTATACCCATGTCGATCATGGCTATGCGGCAACGTTCCACAAATCGCAGGGCGTGACGGTCGACCGGGCGCACATTCTCGCCACCCCCGGCATGGACCGCCACAGCGCCTATGTCGGCATGTCGCGGCACCGTGACAGCATGCAGGTCCATTATGGCCACGACGATTTCGTCGATCGGGGCCAGCTCGTCCGCGCCCTGTCGCGCGACCGCGGCAAAGACATGGCGGGCGACTATGCCAAGCCCGAGCAGGACCAGGCGCGCGCGTTCGCCGATCGGCGCGAGATCCGGTTCCCGGAACGCGCCCGCCAGGTGGTCGAGAAGGTACGCGACAAGGCGCGAGGCATGTTCGACGGTTTCCGGCCGAAGGCTTTCCCGAGCAAGGTCGAGGGGCTGGCGATCGAGAAGGCGACGTCGTCGGAGCGTATCGCAGCCGATCGGTCGCCGGCACCCTCGCAGGCCCGTGCGATCGAACGTTATGGCCGCGCTGCAGCCGATATAGTCCGGATGACGGACAAGGGGTTGCCGGTGCTGGCGCACCAGAAGCAGGCGCTGGCGAAGGCGGGCGACGTGCTCGACCAGACCCGGCCCCATGCTGCGCGTGACCTTGCCAGCGCGATCACGCGCGACCCCCGGCTTGCGCGCGACGCGGCCGAGGGCAACACGCGTGTCGCGGCCAAGGCGATGGAGACGGAGCGGCAGGTCCGCATCGACCCTGAGAAACGCGCCGACCGGTTCATGGAGCTGTGGCAGGTCATGACGGATGCGAAGACCAACATGGAGCGCGCCGGCGACCGTGCGGGTGCGGAGAAGCTAGGCAAGCGCATGGAGAGCATCGCGAGCAGGCTGCACCGCGACCCGCAACTCGAATCCGTGTTGCGGCGTCGCGCCCCCGAGCTGACGCCCGGCAGGGAGCGCGGTCGGTCGGTCGGGCAGGAGCTGGCGCAGTCGATACAGCCTACCCGCGACCGCGACCGCGACCGCGACATGAGCCGTTAAGGGGACATGATGGACAACGATATTCAGGAAGGCGGCGATCCGGCGGAGGCGTTCGACCGGTTGCGGGCCGTCGTAGAAGGTCAGGACCGCGAGCTGGCGTTGCTACGCCGCGCCGTGGAGGGCTTGGCGGCCGAGCGGGCGCATATCGACGTGCCGGATTATACCGAGACGCTTGGCGCGATGCAGCAGGGCGTGAACACCGCGACCGCGCGGATCAACGCGATCGGCCAGATACTCGCCCAAGCCCCGGCGCTGGCGATGACGCCTGAGCAGATGGCGCAGCGGATCGCGGCCGCGGGCAGCGCCGCCCGGCGTGACGATCAGGCGATGCTCTCCAAGGCTGGCGAGGACAAGGCCCGTGTCATAGCCGAGCTTCGCGCCGTCGCGGGGTCCGCGTGGATCAAGCATGACCAGAAAAACCGGCAGCTATGGTTCGGGCTGGGCGGGATGACGGCCGGCATATTGTTATGGATGATGCTGCCGGGGCTGGTCGCCCGTGAACTGGCACCGACGAGTTGGCAATGGCCAGAGAAGCTGGCGGCACGCAGCCTTGGTGTCGATACCGTGTGGGAGGGAGCGTTGCGAATGGCGGCGACCGGATCGGTCGAGACCTGGAACAGGATGTCCGATGGTACCGTCATCGAGCGGGAGAACCGGACAGCCCTGGCGAAGTGCCGCAAAGCCGCCGCAGCAGCAGGCAAGCTCGTCAAATGCACGATCATGACGGGACCGGCGGACGACGGTTCGGACAAAGAGTACTAGTAACAGGACGTGATTATGGGTTGGGGAATTACGATCTATCGAGGGCGACCGGGCGCTCGATCGTCCCGACTTTACCGAACTCCACGACCATAGGCTTACAGCTTCTGGCGCCACCCCGAATAACTACCAAGACTAGGGGGAGAAAGATCAAGGTCCGGTAGGTCGATGGATTGTCGGTGCGCCTGATGCTCAGAGCCTTCGCGCCTGTCGGCCGGCTATCATCAGCCCGACGCGGATAGCCGCGATCATGACGAACAGGTCCAGGCGAGTAGCCCGGGGGTTGTCAGCGAGGGAGGGTGGGGCAAGTGCGGACGTCGCCCAAGTGTAGTTGCTAGTGGCTATCGCCGTTATGCGTCATTCCCTGTGCCCTTGCAGGGCGTGACGTTGCTATTGGTCATGATGAGGGCCCTAGTGGTCAAGAGGCGAATAGGACCGTATTGGCTTCTATGAATTCGCCCGGATCCGGACGGGGAGAAGCTGGTGCCTTGGTTAGAAATCGCGCTCGGGTTTGCCGCTACTAGCGTTGTTGGCCTTGCCGTCATTGCGATACGCTCTCGCCAGCAGCAGCAGATGCAGCTGCGCCGAAGCCAAAATAAACGCGTTGAGGACGCTCAGGTCACACGGGAATGGGAAGATCTTCAGGCGCGTCTGCGCGGATCAAAGCCCGTGTAACTGCGATTCCGATCCTGCGTCATCCATGACCGCGACCGTGTGAGTACCGATGGTACTGAGATTACATTAATCGATTTGAGATCGCATAGTTGCGACGGCGGGTGACCTGACTGCCGTGCCTTTCGGTCTGCTGCGAAGACCAGATATCGCCGGGATCCCGATCGACATTGATCGGGATCCCGGGATTAGGCGTCTGGATGTTATTACAGCCGCAGCGAAACCCCTGCGACGAGCTGCCGTCCGAGCAAGTCATACCCCATCACGGTGTTGCCACGGAGCAACCCGATCCGCGAACGGCTGTCCGGGATGAGCGGCGGATCGCGGTCGAACACGTTGTTCGCCGCCAGCCGGAATGTCATCTGCTTGTTGATGTCAAAGGTTAGCGCGATGTCGATCCAGTTGTACGAGCCGACGCCCGGGTATTGATCGCGCAGTGCGCTTGCGTCCTGCGCTGGGATGCCGGTGTCCGTAGGCGCATAGTTGTCGAGTGGCATCGCGCCGCGGTGACGCCAGTTGACCGACAGGCTGGTCGCGCGGTCCGGTGCTGTCCAGGTGGTGCGGAGCTGGTGGGCCCAGCGCGGCATGCTTTCGCCGCACAGGTTGCCGAAATACCCCACGCAGTCCCGCGGTTCGATCGTCGGCGACGACTGCGAGCCGACACGAGTCATCAGCGTACCGTTGAAGCTCATGTCGAGCCGCCCAACGGGGCCTAGGCCAACGGTATACTGCCCCTGGAAATCCCAGCCGTGCGACTGGGACTTGTAGCCGTTGGCCGAACCGCGTGCGACCCAACCCGTTGCCGGGCTGGTCGCAGGCGAGCTGGACAGCGTACCGGTGCCGGGATTGCGGACGATGCCGCGGCAGAAATATTCGTTTCCGGTGGCCAGGCACTCGCCGATGATGTTTTGCGGCTGGAGGAAGTCGAGCTGGTCCTTGAGGTCGATCAGCCAGCGGTCGATCGATACCGTCAGGCCAGGCAAGAAGCGCGGACGCAGCACGACGCCGAACGTCTTGGTATAAGCGCTTTCCGGCGTCAGGTTGAATCCGCCCTCACGCACGGTGCATCGATCGTCCGGGCAGATCAGCGAGGCGCTGCCGTAGAGATTGTCAGGAAGGCCGGTGTTGCGGCATTGTTGCAACGTCGCGGATGGCGCGAGGCGCCCGCCATTGGGGTTCGACGGATCGACCCGGGGCGCACAGGGGTCGGAATAGAAACCTTGGTTCCAGAAAATGTTGGCTGCACCCTGCGCGGTGCTGACGCCCGGTGCGGCCTGCGACTTGTTATAAGACGCGCGCAGCGTGATGTCGGGCACCGGCGACCAAAGGCCCTCGACCTTCCAGGTATCGAACTTGCCGTCGAGCCGGTTGTACTGCGACACGCGGTAGCCTGCATTGACCTGTAACAGCTCTGCGAACGGGCGGTGTTCGATTAGCGGCGCCTGTATCTCGGCATTGGCCTCTAGGATGCTCTGGGTGAAGCGCTGGTTCTCGCCGCCATTGTTCTGCTGGAAGATTTCGTTGACGATCGTGCGTTCCATCTCCTCGCGATATTCGGCGCCCAAAGCGATCGCGATGCCTTGTTCGGCAAACGGCGAAGTGATGCCGTATTTGCCCAGGTCGCCGCTGACGGTGCCGACGAACTGCAACAGCCGCGGAATACGCGTGCTGACCCCACCGGTCGCGCCGCCATACAGATACTGGTTGAGTGCGGCGTCCTGATTGAACGGTGCGAACGCGTTGAAGGGCACGCATGACGGATCGGTACCGTTGACGACTGCACGACAGGTCGGCGTACCGTTGACCCGCACGACGTCGAGCGAGCGGTTGATGTTGTCGTAGCGCGCTAACGGCACGTCGATGGTGTCGAGGCGCGCGCGCGAGATCATGCCCGCGAGATCGTAGGACCACACGTTGTTCAGCCCGCGACCGCGCAGCCCCGCGACGATCCGGTACCCCTCGTTGGTGAAGCGCTGCTGCACCAGAGGCAGTCCGTCGAAGCGATAGCGGACGTCGATCGGCGCATATTGCCCGGCGACGCCGGCATTGGCGCCGCACAGATCCTGAGCCTGCGAGCCCGACAGGAACACGTTGTCGCAATTCACGCGGAACGGATCGGTGCCGTACGCGCCGAAGTTGAAGGTGCGATTGAGCTGCGTGTTGTACGATTTGTCGCGGTAGAACAGCCCGTTGCCATAAAGCTCGATGTCGTCGCTGATTTTTGCGGTCAGGAAGCCGCCAAGATTGATGCGATCGAAGGCGCGCTGGACCGCCCAATTGTCATAGGGGTTGGCAGAGGTGCCCGGCGGTCCGCTGTTGATAGGAATGAAGGTGCCGTTGCCGTTGGGGTTGTTGACCAGGATCTGGCCGGCGCGCGGTCCCGACTGCGGAACGATCGTGCCCGCCGGCGTGAAGCTGGCGCGCGAACAGCCGAGGGGAGAGGTATTCGTCGGCTGCACCGCCTCGCAGACCGAATACGAACGATCGATCAGCTCGACCGGGTTGGACTGACGATAGTTGACGAAACCGGTGATGTTCACCCGGTCGCCGAACAAATTGGCGCCCGCAGCCAGGCTCAGGTCCGAGCGGCCGCCATCGTTGGTCAATCCGCGCTTGGCGTTGAACCCCGCGCGGTCCGCGGCCTCCGTGACGGCGTTGCTGCCATTGTCGTGATTGAAGAAGCTGTAGTTCGCGTCGAGGCGGATGCCTTCGAAGTTTTTCTTCAAGACGAAGTTGACGACGCCCGACACCGCGTCCGAGCCGTAGACCGACGAGGCACCGCCGGTCAGTACGTCGATCCGCTCGACCAGCGCGTTGGGGATGATGCCGACGTCGACCGTGTTGGCCAGCCCGATGCGAAGGCCGTCGATTAGCGTCAGCGTCCGCTCATACCCCAGGCTGCGCAGCTTGATGCGCTGGCGACCTTCGGAATCGCTGAAATTCTGTTCCGAGTTCACTTGGACCTGCGGCAGACGGTTCAACACTTCCTCGATCGTCGTCGCGCCTTGCGCGGCGATTTCCGCCGCGGTGGTCGTGACGATCGGTGCGGCAGAGCGGTTGTTCGGACGCGTGATGCGCGTACCGGTCACGACGATATCTGACCCTTCGCGCTGTTCGCCGGTGCGTGCCGTATCCGCAGCCAGCTTTGCTGACGCGACAGGATCGCCGATCTCGGTCTGTCCGTCCTGGGCAGCGTCACTCCCTGTATCCGAAGTCTCCGTATCCGACGACTGGGCCTTGGCTTGAGCCGGCAACGCAATCAACGCCGCCACGCAACATGTCGTGGTCATAAACGCCCTGAACAACACCATTCTATCACCCCCTGTTGTTGCCGATCAGCTCCCATGGATGATGCCGCGCGATATCGACTGCTGCCGACCCTGTTCGGAAGCATTCGGTGAACAGCATGTTGCTCGGTTCATCGGAATCTATCGTCCCGTGACCTTGTCGACAGTGTTCGCAGTATCATCCGGGCCCTCGGACTGACGCATGCTGTCACGTCCGCAATATCAAAACAATACCAATGTTGCAGAAAATCGAGGGTGGTATGGCATTTTGTGTGTTCATGGTCACGATCGGTATCGATCGCGATACTCAGGCCCATTCGTTTGCTCTAAATGGCAGTCCGTTCCACCCGGAACTGCCCCGATCGCGCCCTTGCTCAGTTCGTCATCGTTGCGTTGGTGCTTTAGGGCCGGCTTTTAGGGCCTTCAATCGCAACGAAGACATGTGTGCAGCAGCGGACGTTGCGAGTAGATGCGTAGTATCTCATGATGCTGCCATGAAACAGCCTCTGCTCTTGGAATCCGTGATCGCGACCATGTTAATTGTGCCGAGAGCCAAAAGCCAAGCCAACGACGTTCTTTTTGTCGCGAACGTACAGCGGAATGGTGATGGATGTCGCTTAACCGTTGATGGAAAGTAGGTGACGTCTGACTACCTTCCTCAGCTTGTTAGGGCTGGCAAGTACCATCGCGGAATCATCGTCTCCCGTGGTGACGTGACATATAAATGCATCGGCGGAGCGGTCTATATGCTTTAACGTGCAGGTTTGTCGTAGATCGACTTCGCCACTTGGACCGCTGACTAATGTTCGTTCTGGGCAGTTGTTGCCGCAGTCGACCAAGGTGTTTCGTGTCAGGCCTAGGTGTGCGGATCGTTTGCCTTGGCGTATGCGGCGATTTCAGCGCCTCCTTACGGATGCGTGCCGAGCATAAGGGTAAAAAACGCAACCAAAGTCTGCCCTGACAGCGCCTGCGCGCGTTCGAGGCCCGCTGCTAGGTTGCGGGGGTGCTTGCCCCTACACCTTGGAACGCGGCCGGCTACTTGGGCGGGGCCCTAGAGGGTGCCGATGCTGCTTGCCGGGCGGGACGGTCCTTCCGTAAGGCCTGAGCGATACAGGAGACACCTATGCGCGTTCTCGTTACCGGCGCGGCCGGGTTTATCGGCTTCCACGTCAGTCGTCACCTGCTTGCCCGCGGGGATAAAGTGCTCGGTATCGACAGCCTCAACGACTATTACGCCGTCACGCTGAAGCATGCGCGACTGGCCGAACTTGGCAAGGATGGCGCCAACTCAAACGGGGGCTTCACCTTCAAACAGGTAGATTTCTCCGATCACGTTGCACTCGACGCCCAGCTCGACGGCGAGCATTTCGACCGCATCGTCCATCTCGGCGCGCAGGCCGGGGTCCGCTATTCAATCGAGAATCCGCGCGCCTATCTCCAAGCCAATCTCGCCGGTCATCTCAACATGATCGAGATCGGACGCAACCGTCGGGTTGAGCATCTCGTCTACGCGTCGTCATCATCGGTATATGGCGGCAACGACACTTTGCCCTTTCGCGTCGAGGATCGCGTAGACCAGCCCCTGTCGCTGTACGCTGCCACCAAGAAGGCCGACGAGCTGATAAGCGAGACCTACGCGCATCTTTACCGTCTGCCACAGACCGGCTTGCGGTTCTTCACCGTCTATGGCCCGTGGGGTCGGCCCGATATGGCAATGTGGTTGTTTACCAAGGCTATCTTGGAAGGTCAGCCGATCGACGTGTTCGGCGAAGGGCGAATGCGGCGCGACTTTACCTATATTGACGACATCGTCGCTGGTGTCGTTGCGTGTCTTGACAATCCCCCCGCCGACGACGGCGTGGTTAAGGCCGGTGGCAGCATTAGTCCGCACCGTATCTACAATATTGGTAATAGCCGCTCTGAAGATCTTAATGATATGATATCAGTTATCGAGCAAGCCTGTGGCCGTACTGCCACGCGTCGCTTGCTACCAATGCAGCCCGGGGACGTGCGCGATACGTTCGCAGACATTGGGGCGATCCAGCGTGATCTGGGCTTCGAGCCACGAACGACTATAGCAGATGGCGTTCCGCGTTTTGTTCACTGGTATCAAGGATACCACAGCGCATAGATACTAATGACCAGATGACCCTGGTTGGGCGGTGGCGAGATGCTCAGCCTTTCGGTCGTTGACTGGCGGTCACACTCTTGAGTGTTGCTTGCATTATGTAATCATGCTTGAGCTCGTAGCTCGACCAGTTCGCTAGGCGCGCAGAGCATTCACTCCATGTGCCTGTGCTCTCGATTTATCCTCGTTCGGAAAGTCGATGCCGACGATGGACGTTGTGGGATCAGCCACGTGGTGCGTCTACGCTTCAATGAGAAATTTGACGAGTATCACGCCTGCCGTACCCGCAGATCGTTGGGAGCACGAGATTGGTGGCTAGGCTCAAGCGGAAACAGAATTTACAAAGCTCAGGTCCGTAAAAGGTTGTAAACTTTGATAACCTCTCGTCATTCTAGTGTCATCTTTCTTATAGATGACCGGATCAACGGCGCCAAATCCCAAACGGCGCACTCATAAAAACGGGGTAGAGATGACTGCGTCCACCGATAGCAAGCATGCCGGCACGAGAACCAACGACGCGATTGCGCCACAGGGACCGCAGCCTCTCTACTCAACAAGCTTTGATGGCTTCACCGGGACCGGCTTCGCGCCCGACGCAACCAGCGGTCGACTGAACTCGAACGTTTTCCGTATTTTGGGGCTAAGCGACTTAGCCGCTCCGGCCTACGGCTTCACTTCCCCCACGGTTGGAGCCCCGGCTAATGACTTTGGTCGTGGCGTGATCCTAGGCTCGGCAGACCCGACTAGCGGAGGAGTATATTCCCCATCGGCCAACGCAGCGCTGGTGATTCAGCCAACTGGCAGCGACTTTGTTGAAGGCAACGGCGCGATTGAAGCCCGCATCCAGAACACGACTGGCTTCACTGCCACGAGCTTCGAAGTAGCCTTCGATTGGGCTTACCGGAACAGCGGTGGACGGGCCGACGGGCTACAGCTGTCTTATTCGTCCGATGGCGTCAGCTTTACACCGGTTTCTTCGACTGCCTTCACGACGCCTGGCGCCGCTGATACAACGGTGGCAGCTAGCTTCACTAACGTCGCGGCTATGGTGTCGATCAGCGACGTGGTGGTAGCTGACAGCGGCTACTTATACTTGCGTTGGGGGCATACCGGCTCATCCGGCAGCGGTAATCGTGACGAGATTGGCATTGATAACCTCAATGTACGCGCCGGTGTCACCGATGCCCCGACCCTTACTTTCTCGGACGTTACGATCGAAGAGGGGAATAGCGGAACGCGTTTTGCGGCTCTGACACTGACCCGCACGGACACGGAAGGGACGGCGACCGTTAATTACACGACGGCCAATGGGACTGCACTCGTAGGTAGCGATTACCGCATGGACGCCGGGGTCGTGACCTTCAATCCTGGTATCGCCACCGTGACGATCCAGCTCGCAATACTAGGTGATACGCGCAACGAGCCAAACGAATCTTTCTTCGTCAATTTCTCCAGCCCGCAGGGCTTTCTGCTACCCGACAATCAGGCGCGGGTGACTATCATCAACGATGACACCGGACCAGTGTCGATCTATGACATCCAAGGTCTCGGTCACCGGTCCACCTACGAGGGTTTGACAGTCCAAACCTCGGGCGTCGTCACTGCGTTACGGACCAATGGCTCAGACCGCGGTTACTATCTTCAAGATGCGACCGGCGATGGCGATAGCCGTACTTCCGATGCAATCTTCGTGGCAACGGGTAGTGTTTCGCCGACCGTCGCGGTAGGCAACGCCGTCACTCTGACGGGGAATGTTACCGAGTATACTGCCAACGCTGCCAACCTTACGATCACCCGCCTGACCGGCACCACGGGCGTCACCGTCACTACCGCCGCGGCAGCGCTTCCAGCCGCGACACTGATCTCAACAGAAGCGGGCGGTTATGCTCCACCAACGCAGATCATCGACGACGATCGCCTGCAGAGCTACGAACCTTCGACCGACGGCATCGATTATTATGAGTCGCTCGAAGGTATGATGGTTACCGTACGCGCGCCTTTAGTTGTGTCGGCGACGGACATTGTCGGCCAGACTTACGTCGTGGCCAACCAAGGTATCGGCGCGACCGGCCTTAATGAGCGGTTTGGCCTAACTATCTCAGCTGGCGACAACGGGCCGGAGAAGATCAAGATCTACGCTCCAGGTGGCGGCACGTTCGATCAGGGCGATGTGCTTGGCGACGTTACGGGAATCCTCACGTATTTCGGCAACACTGGCGGCACGAGCGCAGGCTATGAGTTGGATCCAATCGGGGGGCTCAGTGTCACTACCGACCGGCCAGCACCAAGTCGCGAGACTAGCACGCTTGTTGGCGACCTTGATCACATGACGATCGCAAGCTTCAACGTCGAAAACGCCGACCCGGGCGACGGAGCGCAGAAGTTTCAGCTGATCGCGACTGAGGTGACGCAGGCGCTACGTAACCCGGACGTGATCGGTCTGCAGGAAATACAGGACGCTGATGGCGCGGGGACCGGCACTGACCTGTCGGGAACGGCGACCGCCCAGTCGATTATTGATGCGATCGTCGCAGCTGGCGGCCCCCGCTATCGTTACACCGAGGTGGCGCCTTCCGCGCCTAACACGACGGGCGGCGAACCGGGCGGCAACATCCGCAACGGCTACCTGTACAATCCTGACCGGGTCAGCCTGGTAGACGGAAGTGTCCGGCTGATTGAGGATCAAGCGTTCACCGGCAGCCGGCGACCGCTGGTCGCGACGTTCGGCTTCAATGGCGAAGAGGTCACAGTGGTGAATGCCCACAGCACGTCGCGAGGTGGGTCGGACACGCTGTTTGGAGCCAATCAGCCCCCCGCCCAAGCTGGCGACGGCTCGCGTACAGCCCAAGCTAATGCGATTAAGAGCTACATCGACACGCTTCAGGCTGCGAATGTGAACGTGCATGTGGCGACGCTCGGCGACTTCAATGGTTACTATTACGAGACTGCGCTATCGCGACTGACCGATGATGGCAGGTTGACCAATCTCTACACCCTGCTGCCCGTTGAAGAGCGCTACTCCTATCTATTCGAAGGTTATCTACAAGCGTTCGACAATATCATTGTCTCGAACAATCTGCTCGATGGCGCTGCATTCGATGTGGTGCACTACAACGCTGAGCAGCCCGATAGCATTCGCATCACTGATCATGATCAAGCGCTGGCCAAACTTTACATTCCACGAGCGAACACGGCGCCTACCAATCTCACGATCAGCGCCAGCAGTGTGGCCGAAAACTTGGCGGCAGGCACGGTGGTCGGCACCGTTACCGGCCAGGATGCCGAAGGTGGCGCTCTTAGCTACAGCTTGCTCGACGATGCGGGCGAGCGCTTCGCGATCAATGGAACGACGGGGGAAGTCACCACGCGGACCTTGCTCGATTACGAGGCAACGCCAACGGTGGCGTTCACGGCGCGGGTCACCGACGCAGGCGGACTTTTCCGCGATCAACAGTTCACCGTTACCGTCACGGACGTAAATCCAGAGATAGTCATCGGTACTGACGCTAACGAAACGATCATCGGCGGAGCGGGCGATGATCTGTTCTTGATGGGCGGCGGCAACGACAGGCTGTACGGCGGGATTGGTTCGGACCAGCTGTTCGGGGGCGAGGGCAATGACTTGCTTGACGGCGGGATGGGCGTAGACTTCCTGAATGGCGGGGCGGGCGACGATCGTTACGTGATCGACAATGTGGGCGATCAAATCAGCGAATTCGGCGGCAGTGGTATCGATACAGTGATGTCGAGCATCAGTTACGTGCTCGGTGCCGATCTGGAGAATCTGGTGCTGACCGGCACTGCGGCCATCAACGCGACCGGCAATGATGGCGCGAACTATATACTCGGCAATGCCGGCAACAACGTTCTGGCAGGCGGCGCAGGCGATGACACCATCGTTACGGTCACCGGCACTGCCGGTATCAAGCCGGATGCGGGCTTCGACCGGATCGATGGCGGCAGCGGTATCGATACATTGATGCTGGGTGGGGTGCAGTCAGACTATCACGTGCTCAACGCCGACGGCCATACATTCTTGGTAACCGCCCGCGGTGCGACCGAGGTTTCGGGTATCGAGCAGGGTGCCTTCGGCTTTACGGCGGCCCAATCCTGGTCGACCGTGTTGACAGGCACAGCCGCGTTTGACGGATTGAGCTATATCGCTGGTTGGAGTGACTTGCGTGCTGTCTACGGCACGGATGCCGCTGCGGGGCAGGAGCACTTCTTACAGTACGGCTTTACCGAAGGCCGGTCATTGTCGTTCAACGCGCTCGACTACATCGCTTCGTGGAGCGACCTGCGTCTAACCTTCGGCACCGACGCAACTGCTGGGGCACGGCACTTCATTGAGTACGGCGCAACCGAGAACCGTGACGTCACTTTCGATGGCTGGACCTATCTTGCCTCCTATAGCGATCTTATCCAGACGTATGGTGCCAATGAGACGGCAGCAGCAGAGCACTACATCCGGTTTGGCGCTGACGAAGGCCGGGCGACCAGCTTTGACGCGGTCGCGTATGCGGCAGCCAACGTTGATCTAGCTGCCGCGTTTGGTACCGATCAAGAGGCACTGGCCCGCCACTACGTTACGTACGGCTATGCGGAGGGCCGGGCACTTGGACCCGGCGCTGCAGTCATTGCTCCCGCGGCGCTAGTTGCAGTTTCAGCAGATACGACCGTCCCTACCGCTGCGTTCGTTGATACCAACACAGGCCATCATGATACGCCGCTGTTCCATGGTGAGGGGTGGCTTGTTGCCCCTGACGTCACGGCTTTCGAAACCAACACGCTCATTATCGCCTAGTCGGTCCCACACACGTAGAGCCGAAACCCACAGTTAATAAAAACTGTGGTTTGACCGGCGCGGAAGGAAGCTTCTGCGCCGGTCCTATTTTTACCTGTCGACCTCTTTCGGCCGTAATACGAACAGCGACTTTATGCGACAGTGCGATGGCAAGACCGATATGATTCCGTCCGCGGCCAGCAAGCGCCGCATAGGACACGCCATCAACTGTAGTAGCGCAGTAGCTCATTTCCCGGAAGGTAAAGACGGACATTGATCGGAGACGCGCTCGGCGCGGGCTTCCGCTCGTTGACCGAAGTGATCAACACCACTACGGCCACGGGGCGCATGATGATGCAGATGGTCGGCAGCTTCGCCGAGTTCGAACGGGCGGTGATCCGTGAGCGCGCCAGCGCTGTCTTATAAAGCTAGAGCAGAAGTACGATTGGCGGGTGCCGGCGCAAGCTCGCCGACAAACAGCGTCAAGAGATCGCAGAGTCTGTGGTCTCCGGCCGCAAATCCGGCGCTGAGACGGCAAGGCTCTACGGCGCCAGCGAACCTAGCGTGTCACGTTGCAGCTACTACTCCCTGAAAGCATTCTCACGAAGCCGAGTGAACGGAGACAATATGTAAGCCATAACAGACCTTTTGTCTCCGATCAGGTTTACGTCTGCCGTCATGCCAGAACCGATCGCAAGTCGCTTGCCGTCCGGGCCCCTAAAATTTTGAGCGTCGGCCCGTACGCGTACGATGTAGTGGCTGTCGCCGGAGCGTTCATCCACTGTTGCGTCTGGCGATATGATAACAACCCGGCCGTCCATCCCGCCGTAGATGCCGGATTCATACGCAGTAATATTGATCTTGGCGTGCTGGCCAAGCCGAACGAAGGCGATGTCCTTGGGACTGACCATCGCTTCTACGGTGAGCGCATCAGCGGACGGCACGACTTCTACTATAGGTTGCCCAGCACCGATGCTTGCACCGACGGTAGAAACCAGAACCCGATTGACCTGCCCGCTGACCGGTGCCGATACCGTTGCTCGGCTAAGCCGGGCGGCCAGTGCTGGTACAGCCTGGCGCCGAGCACCCAGTTCTGCCTGCGCTGCAGCAAGTTCGGTACCCGCCTGCGCTCGCCATGCACCACGAACCTGCGAGAGCGAAGCGCGCGCCTCTGCAACGCCCGATTCCGCTCGCGCTATGCCAGCTGCTGCTTGTGCGGCATCGGTGCCAGAGACTGCCGCACTGCTTTCAAGCTGGATAAGAGTTATCTGCGGCTCGATCCCGCGTTCCACCAGAGGACGCATTAGATCAAGTTGCCGCCGTGCCGAATCCCGCGCGGAAACTCGGGACTGATAGGCGGCGCGCGCCTCCGCGACGGCCCGCGACGCTTGCGCTGCACGCGCAGCAGCAGCTGAGGTCAAACTGAAAAGATCGCTCATTCGGGCGGCGTGAAGCGAGCGCTCGATACTAATCTGTTCGGCAATTTCGGGGGTCGATGCGGCAGGATAGACTGGATCGCGGCCAGCAATTTCGGCTTGCAGCCGCGCGATCTTGGCGGCAAGCGCCGCTACCGTTGCTTCCGAACTGCCTAGTTCCGATCCTGCCTGGGTGCGATCGAGGCGGATCAAAGGCTGGCCGCGGCGAACGACGTCGCCAGCGCGCACCAGGATCTCCGAGACAATGCCACCTTCCAAATTGCTCAGCACTTGAAGCCGGTTGGACGGCACTACTCGACCACTGGCATGAACTGTGCGGTCGAGCTTCACCACGATCGCCCAGATCACAAAGATCGTGACGAAGCCAATGATGAGCCAGAGAAGAAGGTTGGAAACGGCTTTGGGTTTAATCCTGTCGGCCAAATCTTCGAGGTGCGTGTGGTGCGCTGTGTCGGTCATATCTGGCCTCTTACGCGACTGCACGGGGGCGCTGGAGTTCCTTCAGCACCGCGTCACGCGGGCCATCTTGCGACACACGGCCGTTTTCCACCACGACAATCCGTTCGACGAGGCGCAGCAACGCAGGCCGATGCGTAATGAGCACGAAGGTCCGCCCCTGGAGTTCGGTTTCCAGTCGTCCGATCAGTTGAGCTTCGCTGGCTTGGTCCATAGCGCTGGTAGGCTCGTCGAACACAATGATCTGAGGTCTGCCGGCAAGGGCTCGGGCAAGAGAAATCGCCTGACGCTGCCCACCCGACAATCCCTCGCCACGGTCGGTGAGTTGAAGGTCGTAGCCGTTAGCAATCCGCCCCATAAAACTATGAGTACCCGATAATTCGGCGACACGGAGCATCTCGACGTCGTCGATTTTGTCACGAGCGAGCATGATATTGTCTCGGACGCTTCCAGAAAGCAGTACCGGCTCCTGAAGAGCGGTGCCGATCAATCCGCGCATTACCGAGGGATCGTATTGGCGAATGTCGGTTCCGTCGATCATCACCAGGCCCTCCTGCGGCGGATAGAGGCCGAGAATAAGGCGCGCTATCGTTGATTTACCCGATCCGACTCTGCCCAACAGTGCGACACGCTGACCCGCCGGGATAACAAGGTTCAATCCCGCAAGCGTCTTCTCTGCAGCACCTGGATAGCCAAACTCGACCCCGCGTAGCTCGATACGACCGTCGAACTTACTGGGGCGCAGAGCACCGGTGCCTGGTTCCTCAGACCCGGTCTCCATCATGCCATTGATCTGTTTGTAAGCGGTACGCGTCGATGACAGGCGCGAGAGCAGCGCCGCGATGGTCGCGAGCGGTTGCACTGCCCGCCCGGACAGAATTGAACAGGCGACCAGAGCGCCGGTGGTAAGCCGATGGTCAGCGATGAGAAACACGCCAGCGACCACTGTTCCCGCATAAGAGAGGGTGTTGGCCGACGCCGCCACCGTTGTTGCGATTGTCGACACCAGCCGCTGACGCGTCGAGCTATCGCCATGCGCGACGTTTGCGCGGCTCCAACGCCGCCCGAGCAAACGTCCGGCCCCGGAGGTCTTGACCATTTCCAATGCGCCTATGGTTTCAACCAACACGCTTTGCTTGGACAGTCCTTCGCTCATTGCCTTCGCCGAGAGCCGATCAAGGGCTGGGCGGGTCAGCCATCCGGCACCCACCACGATTGGAATTGCGGCAAGCGGTACCCAGACCAGCGGTCCCCCCAGTATCGCAATGAACACTAGGGTCACGATGATGAAGGGCACGTCGACCAGTGCCGTCATGGTTGCGGAGGCAAAGAAGTCTCGCAGCGTTTCCAGCTCTCGCATCATGCCCGTCAGGGCTCCGGTTGAGCCTTTCTTCTGGTCAAGCCGGATTGCAACCAGCCGTCGAAAAACTCGGCTACCCACGTCATGATCGATGTCAGCGCCGGCAAGATCCGTAAAATAGGCGCGCAGAATACGGAGTAGAAAGTCGAAGACGACGACGACAAGCAGCCCGATCGACAGAGCGACCAAGGAGCTGACGGCGTTGTTCGGCACGACACGGTCGTACACCGTCATCGTGAAGAGCGAGGTGATAAGCCCAAAAATATTCACCATCGCTGCAGCGAGAGCGACCTTCATGTAGGTCGCCTTGTTGCGAAGCATCGGCTCTGTTAGCCACGGCGCGAAGCGTGGGCGGGGGTGCTCAACCAAGTCAGTTGATCTGCTCATCGTGAGTCCAGCGTTGCAGGGTCGATGCCAAGTGCCGGCAGTAACCGGCCAGTACGGGCGAGAAGGGCATATCGAGCACTGTCGAGCTCGATCACGGTCTGGATATAGCGAGCCGCGACCCCGAAATAGTTGTTTTCGGCATTCAGCAACTCGAAAAGCGTTCCGCGGGCAACCCGGAACCGTTCGGCCAGCACGTCTCGAGACCGGCGGCTTGCGATGTAGTTGGTCTCGATCGCTCCGCGTGCGCCCTCCAACGCGGTGATATCGGACAGCGCAATTTCGGCATCGCGCTGGGCGTCGATACGGGTGCGCCGCAACCGCGCATCGGCACCATTAGCGCGTGCCGCCGCTTGGCGCATGCGCTCTGCCGCACCCCCGCCGAGCCGCATCGACAAGGTAATACTCCCGCGGATATCATAGTCCCGCTCGGTTTCGATGATACCGTACCGGCCCGCGTCAAGGCCGGCCGACAGCTGAGGCAGCTGATCAGAGCGAAGCGCACGCGCTTCAAGCCGCGCGGCGTCCACGCCCAGTTTTGCAGCGCGTACTGTTGGCAGGCGATCAACATCGTCGGGAAGTCCGGCGTGTGTGATCGCACCGAGGGCCGGGACGGGCGCCCGGCCAAGGTCGCGGGGAGGGGAGGATCCGATCACCGCCGTATATTGGGCTTCAGCGCTCATTAGAAGACGACGGAAGTCGACAGCTTGGGCATCGGCCGAAGCAATATACCCATCGACCTGCGCGATGTCGCCAGGGGCTGCGGCACCCTGCATGATGCGACCTTCGAGCGCCACGCGCAGGTCCCGCTGACTGGCCGTGAACGCATCGGCAAGCCGTACCAAGACACGGTAGCCGTAGACCTGATACCAGGCTGCTACAGCTCTCAATGCGACCTGCGTACCAGTATCTTCCACGGCTGTGCGTGCCGCCTCGAGCCGCGCCTCACCTGCGCGGACGCGGCTGAGGCTCGAGCCCCAGTCCACCACGGGTTGCTGCACCCGGATGAGCCCGTCGGTTCGACCGCGCGGGCGCGAGCGTTCGAGCACGTTGCCGGGGTCGTTCGAAAAAGCGCGGCTTAAAATCTGAAAACTGGACACAGACACGTCCGCGGTTGGCAGCCTTCGCGCCTTGGCTTCGTCGCGGACAGCGTCCGCCTCCTCGACTAGCGCGAGGGACTCGTCCAGCGCCGGGTTGCGGCGCACCGCTTCGGCAACTGCGGCACGAAATGGTACGGGATCGATAGAACTTCGGGCCAGACGCAATACCGGATCGGTCGCTGGATCAATCCGCAGCGGGTCTGGGGCAGGGGCAGGCAGTCCCCCCTCGAATGTACGGCGAAGCACAGGAAGAGGCTGGGTTGAAGCAGAGTGCGTCGCGGGCGACCGAACAGGAGCATTCGCGATGGGATCGTTCGTAGTAGGGATAGGCAGCAGCGGACTTTGCTGAGGAGGCGTGGTCGGTGCGGGTACAGAACTTGCCGGCAACATCGGAGAGGGCAGCATCGGCGAAGCCGGAAGCGGGCGCGGCGTTGCTCCTTGTTGCGGATCTATCACAAGGGAGCCGGGCGGCGTCGTAACGACTTGCGCGACCGCTACGGGTGCGACCGTGATCGCTAACCCGCCAAGAATGATGGCGTGTCCTATGCGGCGCTTGCTGGCCGCGGACGGAATCATATCGGTCTTGCCATCGCACTGTCGCATAAAGTCGCTGTTCGTATTACGGCCGAAAGAGGTCGACAGGTAAAAATAGGACCGGCGCAGAAGCTTCCTTCCGCGCCGGTCAAACCACAGTTTTTAGTAACTGTGGGTTTCGGCTCTACGTGTGTGGGACCGACTAGGCGATAATGAGCGTGTTGGTTTCGAAAGCCGTGACGTCAGGGGCAACAAGCCACCCCTCACCATGGAACAGCGGCGTATCATGATGGCCTGTGTTGGTATCAACGAACGCAGCGGTAGGGACGGTCGTATCTGCTGAAACTGCAACTAGCGCCGCGGGAGCAATGACTGCAGCGCCGGGTCCAAGTGCCCGGCCCTCCGCATAGCCGTACGTAACGTAGTGGCGGGCCAGTGCCTCTTGATCGGTACCAAACGCGGCAGCTAGATCAACGTTGGCTGCCGCATACGCGACCGCGTCAAAGCTGGTCGCCCGGCCTTCGTCAGCGCCAAACCGGATGTAGTGCTCTGCTGCTGCCGTCTCATTGGCACCATACGTCTGGATAAGATCGCTATAGGAGGCAAGATAGGTCCAGCCATCGAAAGTGACGTCACGGTTCTCGGTTGCGCCGTACTCAATGAAGTGCCGTGCCCCAGCAGTTGCGTCGGTGCCGAAGGTTAGACGCAGGTCGCTCCACGAAGCGATGTAGTCGAGCGCGTTGAACGACAATGACCGGCCTTCGGTAAAGCCGTACTGTAAGAAGTGCTCCTGCCCCGCAGCGGCATCCGTGCCGTAGACAGCACGCAAGTCACTCCAACCAGCGATATAGCTCAATCCGTCAAACGCGGCTGTGCCTGTCAACACGGTCGACCAGGATTGGGCCGCCGTAAAGCCGAAGGCACCCTGCTCGATACCCGAAACCTCGGTCGCACCGCGGGCGGTTACCAAGAATGTATGGCCGTCGGCGTTGAGCACGTGATAGTCTGACTGCACCCCACCCAGCATCAATGTATCGATACCGCTGCCGCCATCGATCCGGTCGAAGCCCGCATCCGGCTTGATACCGGCAGTGCCGGTGACCGTAACGATGGTGTCATCGCCTGCGCCGCCTGCCAGAACGTTGTTGCCGGCATTGCCGAGTATATAGTTCGCGCCATCATTGCCGGTCGCGTTGATGGCCGCAGTGCCGGTCAGCACCAGATTCTCCAGATCGGCACCGAGCACGTAACTGATGCTCGACATCACTGTATCGATACCACTGCCGCCGAATTCGCTGATTTGATCGCCCACATTGTCGATCACGTAACGATCGTCGCCCGCCCCGCCATTCAGGAAGTCTACGCCCATCCCGCCGTCAAGCAAGTCATTGCCCTCGCCCCCGAACAGCTGGTCCGAACCAATCCCGCCGTACAGCCTGTCGTTGCCTGCAGACCCGAACAGCTGGTCGTCGCCAGCACCGCCTTGGACGGTGTTGTCGGTCGCATCGCCAATAAACAGATCGTTGCCCGACCCTAGGATCGCGATCTCGAAGCCCGAAACCTGGTCGATGCCCCCCTGCGTGCCGGCATTCACCTGACCTGAAGCCAGGTTGATCTGCACCGTATCAGTCAGGTCGCCATAGAACAAAGTATCGATGCCAGCACCGCCGATCAGGAGGTCATTCCCCGCACCGCCAGAGACATAATCGTTGCCCGCGCCTGCATCGATGGTGTTGGCACCTGTGTCGCCAGTCATAGCGTCGTCGAACGCCGAGCCCACAAGACCTTCGATCCCGCTGAGGATGTCGAAGCTTCCCCCGGCAACCTGTGCGCCCCCGAGGCTGAGGTTCGCCGTCACGCCTGCCAGTGCATCACTATACGAGGCCGTGTCGCTTCCGGTACCGCCGATAAGGGTGTTGTTGCCGAGACCGCCGTGCAGCATATCGTCGCCATCGCCACCGTTCAACGTATCGTTGCCAACGCCGCCGTCGAGGCGGTTGGCCCCAGCGTCTCCGGTCAAATTGTCATCGAAGACCGACCCGATCAGGTTCTCAACTCCACTGATGGTATCGGAGCCGGCACCGGTCGCCTGCGCGCCGGTAAGGCCGAGACTGACCGTCACGCCGAGGGCTGCATCGGTGTAGCTCGCCGTGTCGTTTCCGGCACCGCCGATCAGGGTGTCGTCGCCGGTCCCGCCGATCAGCACGTCGTCGCCATCACCACCGTCCAGTGTGTCGTTGCCGGCCAGGCCGATTAGTACGTCGTTGCCGCCCATGCCGCTGAGGACATCGTTGCCAGTGGCGCCCGTGAGGGTCTCGTCGGTGGCGAAGCCCGTCAGCACCAGGCTGCCGATGAACCCGTCGAAGTTGAAGGCCGTGAACCCGCCCGTGTAGCCGTTGCTGATCGCAAATATGGTCGTGAAGCTGTTGGTGACGCCCGCGCCGTCGCGGTCGCTCTGGAGCAGCAGATCTGTTCCCGACTGGACCAGACGCAGATTGCCGCTGGCAAAGGCGTTGCTGTTGGCGGTGTAACCGGTCAGCCCCAAGTTCAGAAAGCTGCTCAGTTCGAACCGGTCGCCGGTATTGCCCCGCTCAAAGTCCGTCACGCGGTTGGTTCGAGTCGTCGTGGCCACGTCGGTCGAGGAGCCGGCGGTGGCACCAACACCCAACTGGATGGTGTCCGCACCAGCGCCCAGCGTGAGTTGGTAGTTGTTGACGGTGGATGCACCGCGCATGCTGATGCTGACGATGTCGGCACCGGTTCCTGCGTCGATCGTGGCGCTGGCGACGCCGGTCAGGATGATGCGGTCGTTCCCTTCACCACCCACGACATTGACGACATCGAGGTTGCGATCGTTGGAGGTCGCACCCGGGGCCAGGTAGGTGGCGGTCGAGAGACCGACCGCAATCGCGGCCGGTGCCGCGGTGACCGTACCGCCGCGGAGTTCGATAAAGTCGTTGCCGTCGCCACCGTCCATGGTGATGTTGGTCGCTACGGCTGCGGCTGCACGCGTCACGAAAATGCTGTCGTTCCCGCCATAGCCGAACAGCGAGTCCGTCTGACCGAGCGCAGTCGTGGCGGCCACCCCGGTGTCGGTGATCAGGTTGAAGTCGTCATTGCCGCGCAACGTGTCGCCGTAGCTCGATCCGGCCAGGTATTCGATGTCGACCAGGGTATCGACACCCTCGCCACCGGTGTCCTGCGCCACGCCCTGGATCCGGAGATCGACGTTCACGCCCGCCGTCGCGTTCACATAGGTGGCGGTGTCCAGGCCCTCGCCGCCGTTTAGAATATCGTCGCCCAGTCCACCGGACAGGGTGTCGTTGCCAAACCAGCCGTCGAGCCGGTCATTGCCCTGATTGCCGACCAGCGTGTCTGCGCTACCGCTGCCGCGCACGACGTCGTCGCCGAGACCACCGCGGAAGATCACGCGCTCGATGCTCGTGAAGGAGCCGCTTTGGACGCCGTTGACCGTAATCGCGCTATTGCCGGCCAAGTTGGCGAGATCGAAGCTGATCGCACCGGTGTGATCAGTGTAATAGGCGTAGGCAGTATCGCTGCCGTCGCCACCATCGAACGTGTCGTCGCCGCCGTCGTTGGTGAAGACGGTGGTCAACCCGGCCGCACTCCCGCTGGCGATGCCGCCCACCAGGGTATCGTCGCCGTCGCCACCGCGCAGGATGTCGTTGCCCATGCCGCCAATGAGGCTGTCGTTACCGGCCCCACCCTCAAGCACGTCGTTACCGTCGGCGGTCGTCGCCCCGGTGTTGAACGTGTTGACATAGTCCCCGAAGATTACGTCGTTGCCGGCATTGCCGACAAGGGTATCAGCACCACCACCGCCGACTAGGAAATCAGCGACCGAGCCGCCGACCAGACGGTTTGCCGCCGTATCGCTGCCCGTGAGCACGTTGGCGAACCCGACCGCACCGATTACGTTCTCCATGTTGGTGATCGTGTCGCGGCCCCCGAAGGTTCCGACCGTCTGGGCGACGATGGTGTTCAGGTTGACCGAGACCGTCGACGTCGAGGCGGAATAGTCGATGGTATCCGACCCGGCCGCGCCATCATAAATGTCGGCACCGCCGCCATCGAAGACGATGTTGTCGTTGGCATCGCCCGTAATCGTATCCGCACCAGAGCCGGTACGGACGTTCTCGAAGCCGACGATGATGTCGTTGCCGACGCCTGTAGCCTGCGCCGCCTGAACGTTCAGGTCGACCGTCACGCCCGTCGTGCCGCTGAAGGACACGGTGTCTATCCCTGCGCCGCCGTTGAGCACGTCGTCGCCAAGGCCACCGTCGATCACGTTAGCGTTGCCGTCGCCCGCCAGGACGTCGTTCCCGTCGCCACCGGTCAAATTCTCGATGTTGCGCAAGGCAGCGATTTGCACACCACCAACGGTGGCAACGCTGTCCGTTGCACCGTTAAGCGAGGCCGTCACGCCGGCGGTGTAGCTCGCGAACGACGCGGTATCCGATCCGGCGCCACCGTCCAGCAGGTCTACCGTGCCGCCGGCGTTTGCACCTGGGTTGAGGGTGTCGTCACCATCGCCGCCCGACAGCACGTTCTCGGCAGCATCGCCTGTGAGCGTGTCGTTAAAGGCCGAACCTTGAAGGTTCTGGAAGCCGCTGAGCGTGTCTATGCCCGCGATTCCGGTATTCTGTACGGTACCTTGCAAAGCGAGGCTTACAGCCACTCCGGCCGTGGCGCCTGCATAGGACGCGGTGTCGTTACCAGCTCCGCCGACCAGCGTGTCGTTACCGAGCCCGCCTTCGATGACGTTGGCGTCGGCGTTGCCGATCAGCATGTCGTCGAGCCGCGAACCGATCAGGTTCTCGATACCGGTCAGCGTGTCGTTCCCTGCCGCAACGGTGTTCTGTGCTGCGCCCTGCAGGTTTAGGTCGACCGTAACGCCGGTCGCCGTGGTGCTGTTTGCCGTCACGAACGACGCAGTGTCATTACCGTTGCCGCCATTCAGGATGTCGTTAGCGATCGTTCCCTGCAGGTAGTCGTTCCCCTCTCCGCCGTCGGCCACGAGACTGCTGGTATTGTTGGTCGTGAAGATGGTCGATCCGGCCGCACCCTGAAGCGAGATATTTAGCTGGTATGTTTGACCCGCCAGCATCGGCTGGGCGACCGCCGAAGACGTATAGCGGCCGACGCGGATGTAGTAGGTTCCCGCCGCAGCGAACGTGTAGGTGATATAGGCGTCGTCGTTGAAGCTCGTGCCCGGATCGCCCGGACCCGTATCGTTGGTGGCCAGCAAGGTCCCGGCGCCGTCGACCAACTCGATGATGCTGTCGTCCAGCGAGCCGGTGCCGTCGATGTCGAAGATAGCCTGAGCGCCCGCCGCGGTTACGTCCACGCGGTAGTATTCCAAAGCGCCCCCCGCGGCGGTGGCGTTGATGGTCGCATGCGGGATCGTGGTCGAATTGGTAATGTTGGCATTGGCATCGATATCGTAGGCGCCGGCCGTATCCACCGCAGTGGCAATGCTGCCGTTGTTGGCGGTCTGCGGCTTGGTGATGTCGGCCTTCGACGGTGCGGACTCAGGCGTCACGACGAAGCTTGTAGTAACAGTGAAGCCACCACCGATCAGACGGTCGTTGCCGGCGCCGCCAATCAGGGTATCTGCTCCCGATGCACCACCGCTGAGGATGTTATCCTGGCTGTTGCCGGTCAGCGTGTCGTTGCCGATCGTACCTCCGATATTCTCGATGTTGCGCAGCGTGTCGGTCTCGCCGTCATGGCTGACGATGACGTCCGCGCCGGTATCGTTCAGGGTGACGGTCACGCCGGTAGTGTTGGTGAAGATAACCGCGTCGCTGCCGGCACCGCCGTCGAGGATGTTGTTGGCAGTGTTGCCAACGAGGACGTCGTTGCCAGCGCCCCCCTTGACGTTCTCGATGAGTGAACGCGTGTCGTTGTTGTAGAGCAGCGACATGGCGATGTTGCCGGGCGCGAGCGACGTCAGGCCCTGATAGGCCAGGCTGTTGGCCAGCTGCGACTGGTCGAACGTTGAGAACTCGCCCGGGCGCAGATCGACCGTGATCCCATTGGAATAGTTGCTGGCATCAATTGTGTCGTTACCGCCTCCATCCCAGACGGTGAGGAAGATTTTGTTACCCGACGGTGCGCCCTGGCCGACGCCGTTAATGAACATCTCGCCGGTCGTCTGGCTGAAGGTGTAGACGCTGTCGCCCGCATTGGTCGTATAGTTGGCGCCGTACATGTACTGGAGAGCGGCCAGATCATACTGCATGTAGGTCTGCGGCTGGTTGATCTTCTCGCCGGCGAAGTTGCTGTTGGTGAACGGCGCCGGCGTATAGGTCATCAGCGACCAGGCTTGCCCGTCGCGGTCCGGGGTTAGCGACTGGGTACCGTAGCGCGGCGCGCCGCCAAAATAGAAGGACAGATCGCTGTTCGTGTAGTCCTGATGCCCGTGCTTTAGCCCCATCGTATGGCCGATCTCGTGCATCATGGTGGCGTAGCCCCACGTGCCCTTGAAGGCGAGGTCGTAATAGGGCTGGTTGGTACGGCCGAACCAGATGTCGCCCGAAAGGCCGCGCGTGTCGGACGGGAAGTTGCCGTAAGCCGATCCCACGTCGTTGTCTGCGCTCTGCGAGATGCGGATGTTCGCGTGAACCGTGTCCGTATCGGTAATCTCCTGGAACGTCAGGCCGGTTGCAGCCGAGAGCTGGGCGAAGGATGCGCGCGCTGCTGTCTGCTGCTGCGTGCCCAGGTCGACATGATAGAGGCTGACGCCGTTGGTGTCATAGCCGCTGCCGTTATAGTTCGAGCCCGATGTCGGGAAGCTGTAGGTAAGGTTCAGGATACCCCATTTGGACCCGATGAGGGTGGCATCGACGTTGCGATTGCCCGTGAAGAAATGACTTCCGTCCGGATTGGTGCCGAGAGGCAGCAACTCGCCGATGTTGTTGCCTTCCGGATTGGCACCGGTCGGGTCTACGCTCTTCGGGTTGGCACCGTCGACGCCGTCCTTTGTTTCGCGCAAGCCCTGGCAGGCAGCGCAGTTGCAGCCGTCCATGATCGTCAGATGGTCGATTTCGGCCAGTGGGTCCCAAGTGCCAACACCCATAGCGCCGTCGGTCAAGGGGGTGATGTTTGCTACCGGTTCGTAGGAGGCGATAACTACCTCGTTGCCAGGCAGGTTTTCGGCATGCGACCGTGGATCCTGGGAACCAATGACATTATCATCTGCAGGCTTGATATTGCCGAGGCCCAAAATGCTCATCTATGCTTCCCCTGTTTGGCACGATTATGTCGTTCTTGTTGATCAAACGCATTAACACGATCGCATCCGATCAAGATCACCGCATGCGCGGCACCTTGATTCGTTCATATTATTTTCATAGTTTCACAGCGTGCCGATATCGGCAAGGGCTAGTACGTTCATTTTGGCGGGAAGCGTCTGAAACGCTTAAAAAAACTTGGGCGGTGGTCGGCGAAGCTTTACCTGCAAAACAAGTTGCAGACAGCCGGAATTGATTATGAACTGTCATGTTAGCTGCCGCCCGCCCTCTCATGCCTAACATACCGAAGCATATGCCGGCCCACTCGTGACTCACGGACGCGGTTGGCGTATCACAGAGTCTAGTTAGTCGAAGGAGAACGCGGTGCTCCGCATTTTACTTTCATGTTCTTCGGCGCTCGCTGTATGGACGCCTTCACTTCAGGACGCGGGCATGCGCAAATCGGGTTCGATTTCACGAACGGCCATTCGGGATACAAACGAAGCAAGGCTGGAAGAGGGGGGGGGCGTCAATTTGGGTTCGACCGGACAGGACGCTATTAGCCGCGCACCTGCCGCTCAAGGCCCCATTCTAAAGCCGACTTCGGCATCTGAAAATTCGGTTGTCGCCGTCGCTGCGCAACTGGCTGACTTGTCCGCAGACGCCTTAGGGCGCCGGACGTTGTCGACGGCCTTTGTTATGGTCGGCCCTGATGGACATCTGACGATAGAATTGCGCAACGAACGCCTGCTAATCCTTCGAGATGTAGTTATGCGTGCAAAAGATTATTGCGGCGAGCTAGTACTGGGTAAATTGACCGGGAAACGATATTGTGGCCGTTATTCCGACATAGCTACGGCCCGACCTGGTGGCCCACCGGCAGTAGAAGGGCCCGATACGGCTCTATCTAGCTCAGTTGGGAACGCGGGCACTCTAGTTGCCAACTGAGGTATGTTACCGGATAGACTGGAAGATTTAGCCTGTGCATACGTCGCGTCAGCCAAAATATTGCTAACAAAAACAGTATAGATACATTTGCTTACATGATTTACTTCAAGTTATTAGGGACCAAATAAAATATTGGTATTTGATAGGGCGGCGGTTGCCTATTCCCGGTTATTATCTACCGTAAGTATAAGTTCCGGCGTTCGTAAGACCCTAAATGTCACTTATTTAATGGCGCCACGTGGTCTCATCAGGGCATTGCCCTGAGATGAGACTCTTGTTGGCGAACGCTAGCTTGGAATTTTCATCACCTGAACTGATCGACCGTTTCTTGATTTATCCGGTTTCGGTCCTGATCAACTATCCACCCCCATTTTGAGAAGTACCTTACCAAGCTCACGCAGGCATATCTAATCCTCGCAAATGAGGGTGTTGACTGACTTCTGTATTCGTGAATTACCACTTCGCTTGGGTTAAAAAGCGTCTTAGATACAGCATGTATTCGCCTAGATAAGTCAAGATCTTCGGCATAAAGAAAATACCTTTCATCGAAATAACCTATTTGGTCCAACACCGACCGACGACACATCATAAAACAACCAGATAGAAACGGGAATTCGGCAACCGAGTCATAATTCCAGCCGCTAAACTCATATCTATCGTTTTTAGATTTTGCCCACGTTGTGCCGCTTAGGAATCGCCTGGCTACAATATTCGCTGGGTCCGGCAAAAGTCTGCATAGGCGTTGTAATGATCCATCAGGGTAAATAACCTTAGGCATAGCCAATCCGGCGTCTAGATGCTTATCCATAAAGGCAACCATGCCGCCGATCGCATCATCTTTTACCTCAAGGTCGGTGTTCATAATCAGATTATAACGACATCTACCTTTGCTGGCAGATAAAGCGATATTATGACCCCGCCCATACCCGAGGTTAATATTCGTGGCTATAATAGTAACATCATCAGCCTCGATATCTGCCAATTCTATTGGCGGAGAGCTATTATCTATTAATACGATATGGAAGGATACAGCGCTTTTCCGAACCTGAGCTATGGATCGCCTGATTTCGTCTCTGCTGTTGCCAAATAAAACAAATGAAACACAAACATCAATATCTTCGGGAATTGACTGACTTGCTTGCGTCGCGATGTGATGGAACTTACTCAATTGATTGTATCCTGAGGCTTGGTTGTGCGATCGTTATACCGATCGTCATACTGGAAGTGGGGTGCTGGCGGATAGCGAAAAAAATGGATCGAGTCCGAGCAAACAAATAGCGCGGCCGTTCAAACGCATTGCCGTGGAAAAGGGACGGGTCTACATATCGAGAATGGTAACAGTAGCAATTACAGGCATTACAGGCCTGGCTGGGGGGCGTGTCGCGCACGCATTAAATGCGGCAGGTCATCGTGTCATTGGCATAAGCCGAACGGCATCGGGCGACGGAGCGGGAGGAATAATCCGTACTGTGGCAGATCTAACTGACGTAGTAAGTCTAACCGCAGCGCTGCACGGATGTGACGCGGTCTTTCATTTCGCTGATCGTGCCGACCGTAAGTCCTATGAAGAGGCCCACGTTGGGATCGCGGCTACCAATCTGACAGCAATCCGAGCTGCGTGTGAGGCTAATGGTATATCGCGCATTGTCGCGGCTAGCTCGATTTATGCCGAACGCCGTGACCGGCCAGACGATAGATACGTGCGGTCCAAAAAAGCCATGGAGGCGGCGGGGTTGGCCCCAATATCGGCGCCCCCAGCGTTGATCTTGCGACTGCCTCCTTTGCACGGTCAGGGGGCACGTGGAGCTGTGCGGCATATTGCGAACGCAGTCGCTAAAGGGTGGCCGCTGCCTTTCGCCGTCGCTAAGGCCCCCCGTCGCTTTCTTTCGCTAGACGCATTAGCTGACCTGTGCGTTCATTTGTTGCAGATTGATAATTCAATCTTTGCGCGAGCAGCCGGAAAAATTTGGGTACCCGTAAATGTACAGCAAGGAAGCCTCGCCGCCCTCACGCGTGCTTTCGGACAAGGGAAGGCAAGGCTGCTACCTGTCCCTTGGATTGATCGCATTCTTGGCGGACACGTATCTCGGCAACAACTCGAGAATGATCGTGACGCACTTGAGAATGCGATAGGATGGCAGGCAAAATATTAGCCTGCGGCCGGCATAGCCCGGCAATTAAAACGGTTTCTCTCTTGGCTGATCCGTAAGGGGATACCCGTCGCCACAGTTCCTCTATTCAGGATTCCTACCGGAACAGGAGGCTGCCATGGATGGCGCGGTCTTCGTCGGTAGCTCTTCGGGATAGAGTTGTAACGGCGATCGCGGCTGGTCTGTCGCGTCGGCAGGCGGCGGTACGGTTCGGTGTCAGCGCTGTGAGCGCCATCCGGGGCAGTAGCTTGCAGACCAGCACGGAACGCCGGCGCCACGCCAGCAGGGTGGCGATCGATGCTTGATTAATATCAAGACGCATGCCGGGTTGATTGTGGCCACTTACAAGGCGACGCCTAACATCATCTGGCTGAGTTGCAGGCGTCTTTTGCCGATTACGCCACCGAGGTCGCACTCGGCACGATATGGCTGTTCATCAGTCTGCATCCGGCGAGAGGCATCTGGCGGGTGATGGTCCGAGCTGAGATGTTAGCCACAGTGCAAGCACCGTGATTTACACCGTGGCGAGAGACGTGGCGATGACCCAGATTACTGTACTGTCCGGCGTTGAGCGCGTCGCCATTGGAGCGACGGGCGCAAGCTTGCCCTGGTGAAGGCAGCCATTATGCCAGGCGCGCCGGTTGCCGCTATCGCCCGTTGCCAACGTCTCGCCCTCGTCAATCTACCGTTGGCGGCGCAAACTGTGCAGCAAGCTTGCGCAGCGACCGGCTTTGCAGCTGTGGCCGTTCATGCGTATCCGCCCGAGACCGACCGTGCTGGTCATCGAGCTCAGCGGTGTGACCATCGTGCGGCTGGCGGCGTGTCTGCTAGCTTGCTGATAGCGACGTTGCGCGAGCTCAAAGGTGTGCATCCGGTGAGGGGCATCTGGCGGGTGACGGTCTGAGCTGAGATGTTAGCCACAGTGCAAGCACCGTGGTTTGCACCGTGGCTAGAGACGTGGCGATGACCCAGATCACTGTACTGTCCGGCGTTGAGCGGCGTCGCCACTGGAGCGACGAGCGCAAGCTTGCCCTCGTGGAGGCAGCCATCGTGCCTGGCGCGTCAGTTGCCGCTATCGCGCGCGATGCCGACGTCTCGCCCTCGTCGATCTATCGTTGGCGGCGCAAACTGTGCAGCAAGCTCGCGCAGCCGACCGGCTTTGCCGCTGTGGCCGTTCATGCGGATCCGCCCGAGCTCGACTACGGCCCGTCCGACATGCTGGTCATCGAGCTCAGCGGTGTGATTATCCGTGCGGCTGGCGGCGTGTCTGCGAGCTTGCTGGTAGCGGCGTTGCGGGAGCTCAAAGCATGATCCCTGTTCCGGGCGGAGCACGGGTCTGGATAGCCACCGGCAAGACGGACATGCGCAAGGGGATGTCGTCGCTGGCGATGCAGATCCAGCAGGGGTTCGGACGAAACCCGCATGCCGGCGATCTCTATGTTTTTAGAGGTCGCCGCGGCGATCTGCTGAAGATCCTGTGGCACGATGGCCTCGGAATGTCGCTCTACGCAAAACGGCTGGAGCGCGGTCGGTTCACCTGGCCGGCGACATCTGACGGCGTCATTTCGATCTCGGCGGGGCAACTCGGCTTCCTGCTGGAAGGCATCGATTGGCGGAATCCACAATACACGTTCAGGCCCGAACTGGCGGGCTGAAATACTCGGTTTTCCTAGGCGTTCGGCATCAAACGCCTCGACAAATTGGCGGTTTTCTGCTGTAAAATGAGCCTCGATGAACACCGGCATCGAGGCCCTTCCCGATGATATCGAAGCGCTCAAAGCGCTGTTGATCGCCGAGCGTTACACCGTCCTCATTGCCCGCGAAGCGCTACTCGAGGCCGAGGCGCTCGCCGCCATCGCCCAGGCTCAGGTCGCCGATGCACACGCCATCATCGAAGATCTCAAGCTGCGCATCGCCAAGGCACGTCAGGACAAATGGGGGCAGTCGTCCGAGCGGCACAAGCAGCTGCTCGATCAGCTCGAGATGCAACTCGAGGACGTTGTAGCCACGGCGACCGAGGATGAGCTCGCCGCTGAGATTGCGGTCGCCAAAGCTAGTGCAGCCGGCGTTCCCGTGGTGCCGTTCACTCGCAAGAAGCCGACCCGCGCTCCGTTATCTGCCGATCTTCCCCGGCACCGTGTCGTCGTACCCGCCCCAGAGAGCTGCCCATGCTGCCACGGTGCGGAGCTTAAGAAGATTGGTGAGACCATCACGGAAAGCCGTGAGGTCGTTCCTCGCCAGTGGATCGTCGTGCAGACGGTCCGTGAGAAGTTCATCTGCAAGGCCTGCGAAACCATCACGCAGCCGCCAGCGCCCTTCCACCCCATTCCACGCGCATCGGCTGGCCCTAATTTGCTGGCGATGGTCCTATTCAACAAATTCGGCCTGCATCAGCCGCTCAACCGCCAGAGCGAGACCTATGCCGCCGAAGGCATGAGCATCAGCGTGTCGACGCTTGCCGACTATGTCGGCCACGGGACCGTCCTGTTGCGCGGCCTGGTCGATCTCATAGAGGCGCACATCCTCGCCGGCGAGCGCATCCACCATGACGATACGACCGTGCCGGTCATGGCGGCCGGCAAGACCATAACGGGCAGGATCTGGGCATCCGTCCGCGACGACCGCCCCTTTGGCGGGACCGACCCGCCCGCCGTCTGCTATTACTACACCCGCGACCGCACAGGAGCCCATCCGCAGCGACAGCTTGCTCGGTATGCCGGCATCCTGCAGGCGGACGCCTATAGCGGCTATGACGCGCTCTACGCCGCGGGCCGCAAGCCAGGACCCATCCTGGAAGCAGCGTGCTGGGCACACGCCCGTCGCCCGTTCTTCAAGGAAGCTCGCCTGAGCCAGGCGCCGCTCGCGGTCGACATCGTCACCCGCATGGATGCGATCTTCGCTGCCGAACGCGTGATCTGGGGCCGGAACGCAAGCGAACGGCTCGCCGCGCGACAAGTCCACGTCGCCCCGCTCGTCGCCGAGCTCGAGCAGTTCCTGCGTCAGCAATATGGCCGCCTGTCGCGCAAGGGCGATCTGGCCAAGGCCATCAACTACATGCTGGCACGCTGGGACAGCTTTGCCCGCTTCGTATCTGACGGCAGGATCTGCATGACCAACAATGCCGCGGAACGCCGGGTGAGAACCGTCGCGGTCGGGCGCCGGAACTGGACCTTTTGCGGCTCGGACCGCGGCGGTGACCGTGCAGCCGCCATGTATACGCTGATCCAGACCTGCCGCCTAAACGACGTCGACCCGCATGCCTGGCTCCGCGACGTCATCGCGCAGATCTCCGACCATCCGCAGACACGGCTTCACGAGCTATTGCCGTGGGAATGGAAAGCACGACAGCAGCGTCCCGAAGCCATCGCGCAAGCCGCTTAGACATGCCTGCTACAAGCCGCGTCTACACCTTGCGACACGCGGCCAGACTGCTGGGCGAGACCGAGGACACCGTCTCCGACGCGGCTATCAGCATGTTTCCCGAGGATGGCGCCATCCAGGTCATCGACGACGATTTCGGCGACGAGGATTGGGCCCTGGCGTCCGCCTTCACTGATGAAGGTATCGAGAACCTCCGATACATCATCGACAAAACCAGGCTCGACGGCTCGTAGCACCATCTACGCCAACCTTGAGGGCGCTCACCGAATGCATACGCTCAAAGCATGATTCCTGTTCCGGGTGGTTCCAGGGTTAAGATAGCCACCGGCAGGACGGGCATACGCAAGGGCGTGTTTCGCTGGCGACGCAGATCCAGCGGGGATTTGTACGAAACCCGCACGCCGGCGACCTCTATGTTTCTAGGGGGCGCTGCGGCGATCTGCTAAAGATTCTGTGGCATGATGGCCTCGGAATGTCGCTCTACGCAAAACGGCTGGAGCGCGTCGTTTCACTTGGCCAGCAACATCTGACGGCATCATTTCCATTTCGGCGGGGTAACTGGGCTTCCTTCTGGAAGGCATCGGCTGGCAGCATCCACGATACACGCTAAGGCTCGAATTGGCGGGGTGAAACGCCCAGTTTTCCTAGGCTTTTGGTTCCGAAACGCCTGGAAAAATCTACGGTTTCTGTTGTAAAATAAGCCTCGATGGATACCGGCGGGCCTTCCGGATGATATCGAAGCGCTCAAGGCGCTGTTGATTGCCGATCGCCACACCGTTCTCATTGCCCGCGCAGTTTTACCCAAGGCCGAGGCACTCGCCGCCATCGCCCAGGCTCAGGTCGCCGATGCAAACGCCATTATCGAAGATCTCAAACTGCGCATTGCTAAGGCGCGTCAGGACAATGGGAAAAGTCGTCCGTGCGGCGCGGGCCATCGGCCGCATCGTCGACCTCTAATATTCCCAAGAATGCTCGAACTATTTCGTCGCTAGTGGCTAGGATGCAGACTGATCGGAAACCAATTTAGAGTTTAGCGGCATCACCACGTCCGCCCCCCATTGCCGTGCGCAATAACAAACTAAAGTCTCTTCGTACGGACCAGTTACTAATATACGTAGCATCCGTCTTTGCAAGGAGTTCCGGCGTAGACATATCTAAACCTTGAACTTGCGAAACACCGGTGATCCCGGGACGAAGTCTATCTACGCCATGGCTGCGGCGGCTGTCCGTCAACGTGAGTTGACTGGGCAGTCCGGGCCGTGGGCCGACAAAGCTCATATCGCCAATAAGAACGTTCCATAACTGCGGTAGTTCGTCCAATTTCGTTCTGCGGAGTAACGCACCCACGCGGGTGATGCTGTTGCGCATCGTTTCATGGGAAGGGCGGTCACCCGTACCAACGCGCATTGTCCGCAATTTTACAAGCCGAAACAGCTTTCCATCACGGCCCACCCTCAACTGAACAAAGAAGGGATTGGCACGGTCGTCTAGCCAGATCAGCAAAGCGGCGCCGAGGCATGCCAACGCCGATGGCAACCCGAGAGCCAGCACTAACGCCAGATCGAGTAAACGCTTTCCTTTGCTTTTTATTGGGTCATTCCGCATGGCTGGGCCGGATAGAGGGAAAGCTGTCGGCTGGTCAAGCGAGGTTGATGGCGGTAAAGGCGCGCGCTCAGCGTATCAGTTCATAAGAGAGACCTACGTCAACATGCGACTGGTTAATGTAGCGCAACTCATGCTTTCCCTGCCCAGATGGGCGAAACGCACCTTGATCGTGACGATCGACGTAAGCCTATGCGTTCTTGCCGTATGGATAGCCTATTTCCTTCGGCTGAGCGAGTGGACCCCGCTTTACGGGCCTATGGCGTGGGCAGTGGTTGGATCTTTGGTTCTTGCAATTCCCGTATTCGCGATCGTAGGAATCTACCGTCCGGTATTCCGCCATGCTGAAGCTGCGGGATACAACCAGATCCTTTTCGCTCTCCTAATCTACGGTTTGGCGTACTTCACAGTGTTTACGGCTTGGAGTGTCCCGGGTGTGCCACGAACCGTCGGCATTATCCAGCCGGTATTGCTATTCGTATTCATGATTTTGGCACGCGTTCTCGCACGCTATATTTTGCGTGAGTTGATCGATCGTAGTGATGGCGTGCGCGTCCTCCCAAGAGTACTGATTTACGGCGCTGGAGTATCAGGGCGCCAACTAGCTGCGGCGATCGGCAGCCGTCGAGAGATGAAAGTTGCCGGATTTCTTGACGATAATAAGGGCCTACAGGGAGCTTCGGTCAACGGAATTCGTATATATTCGACAGAGGGTATATCTGAGCTCGTCGACAAGTTGGTTGTTGACGAGGTTCTTTTAGCCATACCTTCTGCGACACAGCAGCGCCGCAATGAGATTTTAGCTCTTCTTCGTTCCTTACGTGTTAGGGTGAGAACATTACCGGATATCATCGAGCTAGTACTTAACGACTTTCCTAATCAAAATATAACCAATCTAGATATTCACGACTTGCTCGGCCGGGATATTGTCACGCCTGATCGCCTTGTAATGAACGCTCATCTAGCGCACCGAACAATTTTGGTGACAGGGGCGGGGGGGTCGATCGGGTCAGAACTATGCCGGCAAATTATTGCAGCAAACCCCTCAAAAATTCTGTTGTTCGATAACAGTGAGTTTTCCCTATACAGTATTCATCGAGAACTAGAGGCGTTCTTGGCGGCTCGTGCTACTAGCGATAGAGATATCGAGGTAGAGCTTATCCCGTTACTGGGTTCGGTACAAAATGAACAACGTGTAGACGAAATAATGGCATGCTGGAAGCCAAGCCATGTTTATCACGCAGCCGCATACAAGCATGTCCCTTTAGTCGAGCACAACCCTATTCAAGGTGTTGTTAACAATGTGTTCGGTACTATGACGGTTGCGCAGCAATGCGTTAAGCATAAGGTGGGTCATTTTGTTCTAGTGAGCACGGATAAGGCTGTTCGCCCGACCAATACGATGGGAGCTACCAAGCGCCTCGCTGAGATGGTGCTTCAAGCATTGTCAGAAGAGAGTGGTGATACATGTTTGTCGATGGTACGTTTTGGAAACGTTCTCGGTTCTTCTGGGTCCGTAGTACCCCTATTTAGGCAACAGATTCTAGCTGGCGGGCCGGTAACAATTACTGACGACCGGATCACCCGGTTCTTTATGACAATTCCCGAGGCGGCCCAGCTGGTAATCCAAGCTGGCGCGATGGCGACCGGCGGGGAGGTTTTCGTTCTAGATATGGGTGAGCCAGTAAAGATTGTCGATCTAGCGAGAAACATGATAGAATTGTCAGGTTTGACCGTCCGTGATCACGGCAATCCTTTCGGTGATATCGAATTGCGTGTCGTCGGGTTAAGGCCCGGGGAGAAACTGTACGAAGAACTACTGATAGAGGATGCTCCTATCACAACGGGGCATCCGCGTATTAGAAAGGCTGTAGAAGGTTTCCTTCCGGTGAAGGAGCTGAATATCCAGCTTCAGCTGCTACGTGAGGCAGTCAACGATCGACGGTCGGACAAGGTTCGCCAGATACTGGTCGCGACAGTCAAGGAGTTTGCTCCAACGGTCGACGTTCTGGACTATGTTCATATAAATAATCATGGCGCGAAGGAGCTGCGCCAGATTTCAGCTTGACAATGTTTTTACAACAGCGACTGACGCTGCGGTTTAGTTGTTGTTTAGTATGGCTTTCGTTAAGCATCACATACGCGCTACCCCGTAGCGCTAGTGTGCGCCGAATGCGCGACGAATATTTAAATGGCGTGCGTACGTATAATCGGCGAGGCGCATCATCAGATGCCGGCGTCTGGCCAAAGACTGAGAAACCATCATCGCGTAGATCGAAGCCTGAATGGTCGTTTGGTTTATAGTGTGAATGACGCGGCGTATTGCTAACCCCGATCATGATTTTGGCTCTAAAGCGGATTGAGGCTATCGCATCCATTCACCCCGACCTTCGCCCCTGCGGATTTGACCTGCAACAGCGCGCACTTACACGGCGATTGGTGTTAGGGCTCAGAATCATTCACAGCCAGAAGGGGACGACGGTGACCAGCGCTACGCCTGCCAGGAAGTTGGCGCCGAGCTTGTTGTGACGGGTGGCACTCGGCGAGGTTTCTTCAGGTGGCAAAAGGCGTTCTCGACTAGATGTCGATCTTTGTAGCGCGTGCGATCGTAGCGAACATTCCGCTTACGGCTGGATCGGCTTGGGATGATAGGTACAGCCCCGACTGACGTAGCGCATGACGGAGAGGGTCGGCATCAGAGCTTTTATCCGCAAGAACGTAACGCGCTGCCCATGCGAGCTAGCAACTCCGGCGCGACGGTTATGTCGGCGACGTTGCCAGGCGTCAGCATCAGTGCAAATGGACGACCGACGACGTCGTAAGGGAGTGAATCTTGACCGTCCAGTCTCCGCGTGAGCGGCCGAGCGCCTGCGCTTTAGCCCATTTTTACCCCAAACGTAGCGCGTTGCGCCTTTACATACGTGTTGGCGATCGCGGTGCTTGTGGTCACCGCGCCGCGTCGACCAGCGCATCAAGGAGCTTGAGCTAGAAGCTTCAGTGCGACCAACGATTGAAGCGTTTGTACGCCGTCGTGGAAGGGACCATAGTCGGTCTGGCCGCCGCATCCGTAGCAAACCACTTTCAGCACGTAGGCTACCCAAAATCACCCGACGATCGTCCACCCTCCTCGCGCCGGACGTTCTTGGGCAAATGCGGCTCGATCGGTGACGACGCCTCGTCCGACAACCAGAACAATGCCATGCGACGCCTCCGTTAAAGCACGCCAGTAAATTAGGAAGGTCGCTCCGTCTCAACCCGCCGATTGGGTTTGGACGCTAAATACGGGGGCTCGGTACTTTTCCGGCAAACGTGCATCACGGTCTCGACGGAAGGCTTTGAAACGGCTATTGAACAAGCCTTTCGTCCGCCATTTAGGCGGTCCAATTCCCCACCGGGAGCTTCACCCGTTGAATCCAATTTATGTCACACGTCCTTACCTTCCGCCATTGGAAGAGTTCCTACCGTTTCTGGAGAAGATTTGGGAAACCCGAGTTCTTACCAACAATGGGCCTTTCCACCAGGAGCTAGAATCTCAACTTACTGGCGTGTTTGACTCGCAATATGTGTCATTGACGTCCAATGGCATGCTTGCGTTAACTGCAGCAATTGACGCTGCAAAGTTGACTGGTGAAGTAATCACAACTCCATATTCTTTTGTAGCGACAACGCATGCGCTGGCGTTACAGGGGCTGGAGCCAGTATTTGTAGATGTTCGGTCTCACGATCTCAACATTGATCCGGACGCTATTGAAGCCGCGATCACGCCCCGCACTAGCGCAATTATGGCCGTCCATGTTTATGGTAATCCTTGTGCAGTGGAAGCCATTGAAGAGATCGCGAAACGTCACGACTTGATCATTATATACGATGCAGCTCATGCCTTCGGCGTGCGCTACAAGGGGCGCAGTCTATTATCATACGGCGATTTTGCAGCTCTCAGTTTTCATGCGACCAAAGCTTTCAATACATTCGAGGGGGGGGCAGTAGTTTCTAATAGTGAAGATCGTAAACTTGCGGTTAACTCAGCTAGAAACTTCGGGATTGCAGACGAGGTAAATATTCCTTCTCTTGGTACAAATGCAAAGATGAGCGAGATAAACGCTGCATTCGGTATCGTCCAGCTTAAACACTTTGAGCAAGTTCGTCGTGAACGCCGGGCCATTGATACATTGTATCGAGAAATGTTGGGCGGTGTCACTGGTATAGATCTTATTGACATACCGGAAGATGTTGAGCCCAATTACTCTTATTTTCCTATCTTGGTTAACGAACATTTTCCTATGAGTCGCGATATGCTTTATGGCGTACTTAAAGAGCAGAACATCTTTTCGAGGCGATACTTCTTTCCTCTCTTGTCCTCTTTACCAATGTACGAGCATCTGCCGTCGGCTGCGTTGGGACTTTTACCAATTGCTGAACGTGCTGCAAGGCAAGTGCTGAGTCTTCCGATATATCCGGATCTTTCGAACGAGGACCAGCTTAGGATTTGCGACGCAATTTTGATGCATTCGCGCTAATGAAATTGGCCATCTTTGGTACGGGGGGCATGGGCCGCGAGTTAGCCGATATGGTTGCCCGTTCCCCTAGGCTTCGTTCGAGATATGAACATTTAGTCTTCGTTGTCGACAACCCCGGCGACCCAGTTCAGGGCATCCCAGTCGTCCATCCGGACACGCTTGAGGCTGGTGATGAAATCTGTTTTGCGATCGGCAGTTCGGCGGATCGGCGCACGCTGGCTGCACGATTCTCAGGCCGATCGTTCGCAACACTCATTTCAGATCACGCTATCGTCTCGCCTTCAGCGCGCATTGGTACTGGAGCAATAATTTGTGATTTTGCGGTGATCAATAACTCAGTTGAGATTGGAGACCATTTTCTTTGCAATGTCTTTTCCCAAGTCTCGCACGACTGTGTAATTGGCAATTACGTGACGTTATCGCCGCGGGTATCATGTAACGGCTGGGTTAGAATTGATGATGACGTATTTGTAGGCGCAGGTGCGGTTATACGAAATGGGGTATCTGCTCAACGGCTCCGTATTGGCCAAGGAGCAACTATTGGTATGTCCGCAACGGTACTAAAACATATACCAAGCGGGGCAACCGCAATTGGCACAAAATTAAGCATATTATAGTTGCCGAAGGGCTTGTTGCGAGGGTGATTACCGTTTGTCACCGCTTTACTAGGCACTTGGCTAATGAACTGTATTTTATGTCATCAGTAGGCCAAGACAACTGCTTTATTTGCAAGAGATAGAACTCGAGCTTGCGGGGTGTAAAGTGGGCTCTGTGGCCGTCTGGGATTTTGAGTAGCTACGTCGCGGAGCAACGCATGCGGGTCAACGTCGGTGAGGCGTCAGAGCTATTTCGCCAGAACGTCCTGCACGATATGTTTGTCGATGCTGAGGGTCCGCAACCAGCTGTTTCAGCAGCCGGTTCTTATCCTAGGGCTGCTGCAAGCCCCCAGCTCGGCGAGACCGAAACCGCCGTACACCTTGCTTCCAGCGATAAACGTCTGCTCCGAAAGTACGCATCCGATAGTGGCCGCGGATTGTCGGCTAGTGGAGCCGGGCTGGTGCGTCAGTCCTTGTCGAGGAAGGCCTCGAAACCTTCTTCGGCCAGCGCGCTTCGGAAGGCTGCATCAGCAGCGCGATCGGTTTCGAACCGGTCGTCCCAGACGATCGAGGTGTTGTGGTCGTTGACCACTTCGAGCGTCCATCCTCGCTTGGTAGCTAGATGGACGATGTGAACCTCCAATCGCCTGCCGCCTCGTTCGAGCGACCGGTTCAGCGGGGATTCGATCAGTTCGGGTTCGGGTTGGGGATAACTCATCAGACAGCCTCTTGCACGAGCGGCGTTTTACGAAGGCGGATTACGAAGGCGGATCCATTCCCAAGGCAGCAACTCGCGAAGCCGGGACTGCGGCAGATCAGCGATGCCAACAAGTACGTCGGTAAGCCACGCGAGCGGATCGACGCCATTGAGCCTGGCGGTGCCGATCAGGCTGTACATCATCGCAGCGCGCTCACCGCCGCGATCCGAGCCGACCGTCCGCAAGGAATATCGTGAACCCAGCCCAGTCGTTGAGCAGATAGGCGATCGCTTTGGCTACGGCATCGTGACGCGACCGAATGCCGCGCTTCTCCCGCGTCCAGGTTGCCAGTGCTTGGATCGTACGCATCCGATAGAGGCCGCGGATTGACGGCTATCGGAGCGGGGCTGGTGCGTCAGTCCTTGTCGAGGAAGGCCTCGAAACCTTCTTCGGCCAGCGCGCTTTGGAAGGCTGCATCAGCGTCGCGATCGGTTTCGAACTGGTCGTCCCAGACGATCGAGGTGTTGTGATCGTTGACCACTTCGAGAGACCACCCTCGCTCAGTTGCTAGACGGACGATGTGGACTTCCAGTCGCCTGCCACCTCGCTCGATTGACCGGTTCAGCGAAGATTCGATCAGTTCGGGTTCGGGTTGGGGATCAGTCATCAGGCAGCCTCTTGCACGAGCGGCGTTTTACGAAGGCGGATCCATTCCCAAGGCAGCAGCTCGTGAAGCCGGGACTGCGGCAGATCAGCGATGCGGACAAGGACGTCGGTAAGCCACGCGAGCGGATCGACGCCATTGAGCCTGGCGGTGCCGATGAGGCTGTACATCATCGCAGCGCGCTCACCGCCGCGATCCGAGCCGACAAACAACCAGGCTTTCCTGCCGCGCGCTACGCTGCGCAGCTCTCGCTCGGCCGCGTTATTCGTCAGGCAGATCCGACCGTCCACGAGGAATGTCGTGAACCCCGCCCAGTCGTTGAGCAGATAGGCGATCGCTTTGGCGACGGCATCGTGACGCGACAGAATGCCGCGCTTTTCCCGCATCCAGGTTTCCAGTGCTCGGATCAGGGGTGCGACGCGTTCCTGGCGCACGCTCGGGCGCTCGCCGGCAGTCCGCCCGGTGATCTCTCGCTCGATCGCGAAGATCTGGTCGATCCATTCGAGAGCCTCCTTCGCCAACGGCGAGACGAGCGGCACGCCGCCCTTCTGGCGCTTGAGTTGACGCGCCACATCGGCCAGCTCGAAGAACTGCCGGCGGGCGTGAGCCCAGCAGTTCGCCCGCGTCATCGGTTTGTCAGCCCAGCCATCGCGGAACAGGTCGTTGAAGTCGGCATAGCGGTCGACCTGCAGAATACCGGTATAGCCAGCGAGATGGCCGCGGGGATGTTCGCCTTTCCGGGGCCGCGAGTAATAGCACAGCACTGCCGGCGGTGCTGGACCGCCGAACGGGCGGTCGTCGCGCACGTAATCCCAGATCCGCGCGACGTCGGTCTTGTACTTCGCCAGCCGCGGAACGGTGGTGTCATCGCCGTGGAGACGCTCGGCCGCCAGGACGTGCGCTTCAATTAGCAGGAACAAGGGCCTGGCAGCTACGCTCACTGCGCCGATCTGATCTGCGAGCATAGCGGTCGACCTGTAAAACGCCGGTATAGCCAGCGAGATGTCCGCGGGGCTGTTCGAGTTCATCGCGCAAACCTGCGAGGCTCTGTGAGGCATTTAGGGGGGCAACAACACTCAGCCGCCCTCTGGTTGCTTCAGAAACCGTCCTAGCGGAGTCATCTGGAGTAACTCGTAAGTTGCGCCGATGCGTAACAGAAAGGCAGTGCCAGCGAACGATACGCCCGCAATAATAGACAAGGTTACTAGCTTCCAGAAGTTTCCGAATGGTAACAACGGGCGAACAAGAAGTACGATGCCAGCCATTAATAGTGTAATCGCGATTGTCCCGCCCAAATCACGTAACTGGCGAAATGGGCGATAGTCAATCATGCGGCCAGCTACCCCAGCATTGAGAAAGAAAGCCAAGAAAACAAAAGCAGTCTGACCAAGCGCTAGTCCTGTGACACCAAAAAAGCTACCAATACCTAAAAACAATACTCCAATAAACTTCTTTGCTATTTCTACCTTTAAGTACAGATCAGACCGCCCCTGAGATAGTATGAGTTGAAGATTAACGGCGTGCAAGGGAAACAAAACGCCGCCGATTGCCAGGATCGTCAAGATTGGCGCCGCCGGCAGCCATTTTGCACCGTACAAAACGTTTATAATTAGGTCCGGCACCGTTGCTAACATCGCCATCAGTGGCAGATTGATAAGCATGACCACGCCTTGAGCTAATCGGGTACCTCGTCTTAGTGCGGTTTTGTCGTTAAACTTGCTAGAAAAAATAGGTAAGGCAACACGTGTTACGATCGCGGATAGAATACTAGCGGGAAGACTTTGTAGGTTCTGAGCGCGGTTGTAAAATCCTAGCTCCTTCGCCCCATACAATTTACCTATTATAAGCGTTGATCCCTGAACGTAGACTACGTCTAACAAACCAGACAGTGCAACAAGCGAGCCAAAGCTGGCAAGCCGCCGAGCGGCGCGTAAATGCGGACTTCGAAGTGGGCGCCATCCCGCTAGCAGCCATATTAGACCCGTATTTACGACCGCGTAGGCTGCGGCTTGAAACGTGAAACTCCAAATTCCCGCGCCATTCATTGCTGCGACTACCGCGATAACGCCGCTAATTATAGACGCCGAAAGACCAGCCTTCGCTACGCGATCAAACCGCAGTTCGCGCTGTATTTTTGCTGCGGGAACTGTAGCAAGTGCGCTAAATGGTACAATGACGGCCGTGCCATATAGCAGGGGGGTGAGTATCGGATAGCCGAATAACCGTGCTACCGCCGGAGCTACCATGGCAATAAACGCCGACAAAATAATAGATATAATGAGGTTGTACCAGAATACAGACGTCATCTCTTCGTCGCTGATCTCTTCGGCTTGTATAATAGCCGTCGAGAATCCACCGTCTACCAAGACTTGTGATAGGGCGACGAAAATCAGTGTTAATGCATAGATACCAAACTCCGCAGGCGACAAGATTCGGGCAAGAACAATAGAGACTATAAATTGAATGATAAATCTTGCACTAAGATCTAGTCCGCTCCAAATTCCTGCGGAAACAGTTTTATTCTGTCGCATATAAGTCTTCTATTAAGGGTTTCACCTCGCCGTTATCTTTTTTACAAATCCCGTTACGATTTGCCCGGTCCTTTCGCCGGTTATCACTCTTAATGCCTTGCCGGCGTTTCGTTTCATAACCGGCCAAATGGGCGGATCGATAGGACTAGCTGTAAGGTTGTGAAAATTAAGTGCGGGAATAATTTCGATACCGTTTGCAATAGATCCAAAGTAGGCAACTTCTAACGCCAGTTCCTGCAAATCGCTCGATGATCCCCACCGGGCATTAAGCAAGTAATTGACTTTATCTCGACAAAACCTCACCGAGGTTTCAGTATCAGCACTATCGGGCGAGTCTGGAAGAAGCGAGCCATAAAAGTTTTCTGGACTTACATCGTTAAAAAAGCGCTTCGTTATTAGAAAATGCTCACGGCGTAAGCGGTTCTGTTTCGCTGGCGAGGGCCTTGATGTATTATTTTGATGTATGCGAAACCGCACAAGTTTCTCGGGCATAACGTAAATATCGAAGTGCTGAAGTAGCCTAATCCACAGATCCAAATCTGGTAGCTGACGAAGCATGTTATCGAGCAATCCGATTTGCCCATATACTTCTCTACGCAAAAGCACCGATGGATGACATAAGCAGTTGTCACTTTCAATGATTTGCCGAAGCCACGCCTGACGGGATTTATTTTCCTGTCGGAATTGATCGATATCTGCTACAACGCTCGGTATAACTTGAGCATCGTTCTCGTCAATCCACGTGACATCTGAAAATATCGCTGCAACACTTGGCATCGATATCAATTTATCTAATTGCAATGTAAGCTTGTTCTCTTCCCATATATCATCTGAGTTACATACAGCGATAAAATCACCCTTTGCACGTGCAATTGCGATATTCATCGCGTTGCATGCTCCAGCATTTGGGCTCAATGGGATATGGTAAACCCGCTCGTCTTCTACGGACGCTATGATGCTATTCGACGAATCGTTCGACCCATCGTCTACAATGATCAATTCTAAATCACGCATAGTTTGATTTAGAATTGAGCCAATGGCACGTTCAATGAACTGGGCGTGGTTATATGACGCCATAATGACCGACACGCGTGGCATGATTACGTCCTATGTAGGTGCGTGTATGATACGCGTCGATGCGAGCTTTACGCGTTAATAGCGGTTAAAATCGCTCGACCATAAGCGGTTTTCTTGAAGCGTTCACCAGCCGATCGGGCGATATCTGCTGTAATGAATCCCATCTCAAACGCAATTTCTTCTAAGCAGGCGATCTGTATGCCTTGGCGATGCTGGATCGTCCGGACGAACTCGCTGGCCTCGAGCAGGCTGTCGTGTGTGCCGGTATCGAGCCAGGCATAGCCGCGGCCCATTTGTTCGACGAACAGGTCGCCGGCGTCCATGTACAGGCGGTTTAGATCGGTGATCTCGAGTTCGCCGCGTGCTGACGGCTTCAGGTCGCGCGCGAGCTGGACGACGCGGTTGTCGTAGAAATACAGGCCGGTAACCGCGTGATGCGACTTCGGCTTCTCGGGCTTTTCCTCAAGGCTGATCGCCTTGCCGCCTTCACCGAACTCGACCACGCCGTAGCGCTCGGGATCCTCGACGCGGTAGGAAAACACCGTCGCCCCGCTCTTGCGCGCAACGGCGCTCGCGAGCAGGTCGGTCAGGTGGGCGCCGAAGAAGATGTTGTCACCTAGCACCAGCGCGACATTATCGTCGCCGATGAAGTCCGCGCCGATGGTGAACGCTTGGGCGAGGCCCTCAGGCTTGGGCTGTTCGGCATAGGCGATGGTCAGGCCGAGCGCCGAACCGTCACCGAACAGGTTCTTGTAATTGCCGATATATTCGGGGCTCGAGATGATCAGGATGTCGCGGATACCGGCGAGCATCAGCACCGACAGCGGGTAATATATCATAGGCTTGTCGTAGACTGGCAGCAATTGTTTGTTGACCGCCAGCGTAGCCGGGTGGAGGCGCGTACCTGAACCGCCTGCTAAAATAATGCCCTTCACGCGCGTGTCTCCTTGTTGGGTGCCCCGAGCAATTCGTCGAGGATGTTGCCGAGCGCGGTCTGCCACGCTGGCGGATGAATGCCGTAGTCACAGATGATCGCATCGTGGCTGAGCAACGAGTTGGCCGGCCGTGTCGCTGGTGTCGGGTACTCTGCGGTGGTGATGCCCTGCACCTCGGCACTGGCACCGCCGCGTGCGGCGCTCTGTGCGAAGATCTCGCGGGCGAAGCCCGCCCATGTGACCGCGCCGGCGTTGCTGAAGTGATAGGTGCCTGTCGGTGCGGTAACATCCTCGACAAGCCGCATCGTAATCTTTGCAAGCGCAGCTGCGAGGTCGGTGGCCGACGTCGGGCTGCCGTGCTGGTCGTCGACCACCCGCAGAGTGGGGTTGGTCGCACCGACGCGGAGCATCGTTTTGATGAAGTTGTTGCCGTGCGCGCTCACCACCCAGGCGGTGCGGACAATCGCGTACCGTGCACCCGACGTGCGAACCGCGAGTTCACCACCCAGCTTCGAGGCACCGTAGACGCCGAGCGGGGCAACCGGATCGGTCACCTCCCACGCGCCGTCGCGCGCGCCGTCGAAGACATAGTCGGTCGAAACCTGGACGATCGGGATATCGGCCTTCACGCACGCTTCGGCAAACGCCGCAGGTGCCATCGCGTTGACGGCCCAGGCGGTGACGACATCGCTCTCGGCCTTGTCGACGGCGGTGTAGGCGCCAGCCGAGATGACCGCCGCCCAGGGCTGCGACGCGACCATCGCGGTGATCGCAGCGGTATCGCGCAGGTCAAGCTCGTCGATATCGATCGCGGCCACCGTCCAACCTTCCGGCCAGGCGTAGCGCTTCAATTCGGTACCGAGCTGGCCCTTACCGCCGGTGACGAGGATCCGCTTCACGGTGTCGCTGATACCGCCCTCGCTCATACGGAAAGCCCGCGGCGCTGGTCAGCCTTGTGCTCGGCGACGATGGTTTCCCACCAACCCTGGTTGTCGAGATACCAGGCGACGGTCTTCTCGATCCCCGTCTCGAACGTCTCGGCAGGCTCCCAGCCGAGCTCGTTCTTGATCCGGCTCGCGTCGATTGCATAGCGCTTGTCGTGGCCGGGACGGTCCGCGACGTAGGTAATCTGCGTCGCATACGACCGACCGTCGCCCCGCGGGCGCAACCGGTCGAGGATCGTGCAGACGGTCTTCACGACCTCGAGGTTCTGCTTTTCGTTGTTTCCGCCGACATTGTAGGTCCGGCCGGGCTCACCCTTTTCGAATACGGCATGCAGCGCGCGAACATGATCCTCGACGAACAGCCAGTCGCGGACCTGGTCGCCCTTGCCGTAGACCGGCAGGTCGGCGCCGGCGAGCGCCTTGACGATCATCAGCGGGATCAGCTTTTCTGGGAAGTGATAGGGCCCGTAATTGTTCGAGCAGTTGGTGATCAGCACCGGCAGCCCGAACGTGTGTCCCCAGGCGCTGACGAGATGGTCGGAGCCCGCCTTCGACGCTGAATAGGGCGAACGCGGATCGTAGGGCGTCTCTTCGGTGAACAGCCCGGTATCGCCAAGCGAACCATAGACCTCGTCGGTCGAGATATGATGGAACCGGAACGCTGCCTTCGCCTCGTCGTCGAGGCCAAGCCAGTAAGCGCGCGCCTCGCTCAGCATCGTGAAGGTGCCCACGACGTTGGTCTGGACGAACGCACCGGGTCCATCGATCGAACGGTCGACATGGCTTTCGGCTGCGAGATGCGTGACGATCTCGGGCTTGAACTCGGCGATAGCGGCCTTGACGGCGTCGGCGTCGCAGATGTCGCCCTGGACGAAGCGGTAGCGGTTCGAGGCCGCGACGCGCTCGACCGTCGACAGCGTGCCGGCATAGGTCAGCTTGTCGAAGTTCAGGACCTTATGGTCGGTGTTCTCGATCAGATGACGGACAAGGGCCGAGCCGATGAAACCGGCCCCGCCGGTGACGAAAATACGCATGGTAGTATCCTTTAGGAAAGCGGGCTGAGGGGGCGGCCGTCATAGGGAAAAGGGCTATTAAAATCGGAAAGCGCTGGCAGCACGCGATCCTTGTCCGATAGCTCCGGCACAGCGCCTACTGGCATCGGCCAATCGATACCGCATCTGTCCCAGCGAATTCCACCGTCGTTATCAGGCGCATAGGCGTCGGTGCACTTGTAAGTGACCTCGCAATTATCGTCGAGTGTCAGAAAACCGTGCGCAAAACCGATAGGAATGAAGAGCTGATGGCCGTTGTCTGCTGACAACTCGGCCCCAACCCATTGGCCATAGGTCGGTGAATCTTTACGAACGTCGACAGCCACGTCAAAAATCGCACCACGGATGCAGCGCACAAGCTTGTCCTGCCCACGAGGCGGTGTCTGGAAATGCAGACCACGCAGAGTGTACCGGGGCACGGACAACGAGTGATTGTCCTGAACGAAAGTCTGCGTAATCCCGAGACCCTCGAAGGTTGAGCGATTATATGTTTCGGTAAACCAACCCCGATTATCGCCAAAACGACGAGGGCGAACGAGTTGCACGGGTGATGCTGATATTGTCATGGGCGGCTGATCTACAGTCATGATGTGATGCTAGCAACTGGACGTTCATGACCTGCCAATATCCTCAGCTGGCCAGTAGCGGTCCGGTTCCGCTTACGGGCCCCCGCGTTTGAAAGTAGCCGGGCTCCTACTCTGGTCCAGCTTATGCCGCACAAGCTCGGCGTATCGAAGCGCTTTAGGTTTGAGCATACCTATGTTGCCGGCAACCTTGCATGTCACGCAGTGCGCCATGGCGAGTTTACCGAGCTATCTCGTTAGTTTCTGAACGCTACAGAGGCAATGAGCCAAAAAAGGGTTGGTTAGGATCGACCTGTCGAGCTTCGCGTGCGGTGGATTAATCCGGTGGACCTAGACGCCTCCGTCGATTTCGGGGTAGGAGGCCGCGTGCGGTACATCATAATAATAGCCTTGGTTGCGCTGGCCTCTCCCGCTCCTGCTCAGCAGGCATCAACAGCTTCTGACGTTCGTCAAGCGTACGGTGATAGGCTTGATAAGCGTGACTTTGATACCATTGTCCAAGGGAGTGGCCGCAGGTTAGAGACCCGACTCAGTAACCGCTTGCCTAATCGCGTAAATACGCGGATCGAACGTTTCAAAGTACCCAACTCCGACCCAGCCGCGGCATATCGCGTAAGTGCAGATGACGGAACCAGCCGGATGACAATCATACAAGCACCACTTCCGCCGGCGGACTGATAGTCTAGCACGCGTGGCACTGGGTTGTTAAGACTTGTTTGATGTTCGTATAGGTACGTCTGATCTAACGGAATGGTAGGCGTTATAGCCGCTGAATGTTTTGCTCAGCTTTGCCATTTAATGAGCTTAGGATAAGTTATGATTGATCCGGTTACCCGTCGAGACGTAGTCGGACATTTACTCGCTGCAGGTACGGCAACTCAGCTTCCAGGAACGGTCCAAAACGATAGCCGATGTTCTTCGACCGGGACGACGTTAGGCAGCAACATTGAAGTCATTGGTTTATTTAAAGACATTAGTCGACCGTGTCTTCGGGCGGACTGTGCTTTCGTCGGGACGACGGGCCATTCGCGAATCGGGCAGGGCGCTGCTTCTTATGCGTATGATACTGCCGTGGACGCGCGGTATGTAGCCTCACATCGCCGCACCGCATTTATCGATGCAAACGGGCGAGGCTTCCGTCTGTCAGAGCAATCCCCTGATGTGCTCCAGGCTGGAGCGATTGGTGATGGTAGCGTTGATGACACGGCCGCGTGTCAGGAGGCTCTGAATATCGTCGAGTCTGCCGGGGGGGGCATTGTGATCCTGCCTGTAGGAAGTTACAAAATCACCGCACCTCTAAAGTTGCCGCCGCACGTCAGCTTACAAGGGTACGGCCAATCGTCAGTTCTCCATGTCAATGGCTGTGACGGCATTGCTATTAGTAAGTCAGACGTGATCGGCCCCCGCCGGGTATCCAACTTCACGATACTTGGTAGCTCATGCGAACGCGCGTCCGCTATCACGTGTGATTTGGACGACGCCGACCGTGCGCAGGGCATAGTCTTTGAAAATCTATATTTATCATTCTTCGGAATTGGCGTAAATAGTCGGGGATTTTGGCATACTACATTCCGTACGGTAAGTATGCATCAAGTATGGCGCGGTTTTCATCTTCGTGGAAGAAATGTAAAGATTACCATCGATGATTGTCGTATCACTCAAGGCGATTTACTGAAAGGGGATGGTCTATCTGTCGGCATCCAAGTTGGCGATGAGGTAACTAAATTTAGGCCGGAAGACGTTCAGGTCAGTAAAACTATCATTTTTGGATTTAATAAAGCGATAGTATGGCGGCAGGCGCTGTTCGGCGGCGTGGTAAGTTGTGACTTGGATGCCTGCAGCAACACAGGACTTGAGTTGGTCACCGCAGACGGTGGGTTCACGTTTCGCGATAACTGGGTCCAGGTAGACGGGACCAATGTTCGTGGCATTGACTGCACAGCTCTAGGGTACGAACCTCAACTCACGAATATTTTAATATCAAACAACAGAATTAATTCTAACAAGGCATCATCTGGCTCTTGCGGAATTTTGGTGGGCAACCAGCAGTCCGATATTGTAATTGATAGCAATAGCATCAGTGGAAGATGGGAATCCGGCATTCAGGCGAGTGGTGCGCGCCGACTCGGTTTGCACAAGAACAAGGTAGCTGGAAACATTACACTGGAGCGATGCGCCGACGTGACGGTCGCGCATAATTTCGCAGGGGGGGGCATGTCGCTTACGGCAAATACCGGTCTAGTTACGGACGTTGGCTTTGGACCGCATAGTGCCAAAATCGTGGGAGGTATTATCATACTGGCTGGGCAGACGAACCAAACCGCAAGTTTCCGGTCACTTAACTTACCTGACTTGCCTGAAGGGATGTATCGAGTATCGCTCGTACTTGCTAATATTTCGGGGCAGCCACGAGGTGAGATACGTGGAGAGGTGACCCGAACGGGGATCAGCGTGCAAGTCGAACGATCATCACCGCGCTCAGGCGATATTTCTTTCCAGATTGGAGCATACTGATGTGTCGTAAATTCGCATAGTATGGTGTTGAGTGGGCGTCCGGCCGGCGCGACGCTTCAGTCAGCTGGAATACCAGTCGTCGGGTATAATGCTATCCGAGCGATCGAACCGTTGGTCCAGCCCGTGAGAACGTATAAGCAGCGGGACTAACGGCGTATGAATTTGCCCATGAAAAAAAACTTTCGGTCATCGTTATAGATATGGCAAAACGATGATAGCTAAGAACGGCCCTAGGAGATCGGGTAGGCGCGATTTTCTATCCAGGTTAATAATACATCGCAAATCAGCGGAAACCGTGCATGACCCCCTTAGTAAACCGTCGTATCCTGCTAATTGGGATAGGATTCTATGATTATGAGCGGGTAATAGCCGACGAATTTAAGCGTCTGGGCGCACAGGTACTCGTTGAGTATGAGAGTGCGCCGGAGAGCCGAGGGCTGCTCGCGCCGATAAAGCGTCGGTTGTCTCCCGTATCGGATGCCCATTTGGCGCGACATCATGCCGGGATACTGGAACGGTCGCAGGCGATCGGGACCCTTGACTATGTTGTAGTCATCAAAGGCACTTTGCTTGGCGAAGCATTCCTGAGAACCCTCAAGGCGAAGCATAGGCATGCATGTTTCGTATCTTATCAATGGGACTCAATGGCGCGGTTCCCCGAATTGGTGGATCGCCAGCGGGTGTTTGACCGAGTCTTAACATTCGACCAAGCTGACGCTGCTACGTATCCAGATTTTATATTCCGGCCGACATTTTTTCGGCCTGAACTGCTCACGGCCGAGCAACTCATCCCGATAGATTTGTGTTTTGTAGGTTGGCTTCATCACGACCGGCTTAAACAGGTCGAGGCATTGCGCGAACAAGCTGATAGTCTCGGCCTATCTTCGTTCTTCTACCTCTTTACAGGCGTTCGAACAGGTTTGGAAATACTGATTCAAGGGCGGGGCAAAGACGTGCATGTTCGTACATTGCCATTCGCAAGGTATGCTCGTTACATTGCTTCGTCGAAGATTATTGTTGACCTTCCTCATCCAGATCAAGCTGGCCTTACGATGCGAGCGGCCGAAGCGGTGGGGACAGGCAAAAAGTTGATGACGACTGCGAAGAGTGTCTCGGTATACGACTTTTACCGACCCGAGAATGTTTCAATAATCGATGCAGCAAGTCCACGGTTAGACCCTGAATTTCTTTCAGTGGCATACACAGATGTCGATAAACGCCTTGTGGAGCGATACTCTCTTCGTGTTTGGGCGCTGGACGTTCTGGGCCTGACCGAACCAACCGGCTTCTTGGCTAAGTCCGCCGTCGGTCGCGTTTGATGACGAACGAGGATACTAGCTTCGCTGGAACGCGCGGCATAATGGCAGTACTCGTCCTTTACAATCGCCCTCTCGAGCGGGCTACGCCGTGGCCGATGCTGCTAGCGTGGCTCAAGGAGGACTCGCGACCTCGGCTAAAACATTGCCTGATATACGATAATTCGCCTACTGCGATGGTAGATCCCTCCGTCCTCGGAGACAATATTACCCTCGTTTGGCAACGTGACAACGGAGGTACGGCGAATGCGTACCATGCCGCTGCAGAGCGGGCCGTTGGAGTCGAATGCGACTGGCTGCTACTGTTAGATCAAGACACCGTCCTACCCTTCGATTATCTTCAGCTGGGGCAGGAGGCGATTGATAATAGGACTGATGTTGCGATCGTGGTTCCCCGGGTCAGTCATGACGGGCAACTCATTTCACCTGCAACGATTACCCCCATGGGATCAATTGTACCTTGTCTTGATCCAAATCAAGCTAGGGGCATGCCGACTGCAATCTCCTCAGGTGCAATTATTCAGCGTGCGATAATCCATCAGTTGGTCTTTCCATCAGCTATCTGGCTTGACTATGTCGATCACTGGATTTTCTTGCAGCTATCCAAACGTTTCGAAAAAATTGGTGTAATAGATGCACGATTGGCACACGATCTTTCTGTGCGTACGCCAAAGACATTATCTGATGCAAGAGTGGCAAGTATCTTGAACGCGGAGACGTCATTTTACGCGGCGTTCGGCGGCAAGGCCCGTGCGATCTTACCGTTCCGACGTCTGGTGAGAGCGGCAAGGTACGCTGCGGCAGGTCGCCTGTCTTTGGCCGCCCTCGTCGCAGGCGGCATTTTCTTTGGAATGGTATCTCCTCGCCATGATTGAAACCCTATTTCCGCTAGTGTTGACTGAGGTAGTCCTTGGGGGGGGTGGGCGAACATTCTCCATTGGAGCTATCAGTCTAAGGATGCTTCTGTTCGCGGCCTGCCTTGTAGCCTCCCTGTCAGTATCTTTAACTTCTCCACGTCAGCGCGATGGGCTAAACGTCGCCGCGTTTCTGGTACTCGCGTTCTTTGCCAGCCTAGTTCCGGGGCTGCTTGTAGACGCTTCCAACGGTACGTCATTGAGTGTAATTGGTCTTGAACTTCAGCCGCTTCTTTTCTGGCTTAGTGCGCCATTCTTTGCGATGGCATTGCAAGATGCAAAAACAGTAGAAAAAGCAGGAAATATACTCCTATTCGGTGGTTTAGCGGTAGCGGCAGTTACATCGTTATTGATGGTCGGACTCTATGCCGGTTTTGTCAGTTTCGGTGCAATATATCTTTGGGGTGATGCAACTAATGAGTTATTCTTTCGTGGCCCGCTGACCTTTTTTTATAAGGGTCATTTCTTTGTCGGTATCGCTTTAGTTTTCTGTGTCATATTAGCACCACGTCGCTGGAAAGCTATGGCGACAATACTTGCGTTTTCTCTTGTTCTGTCAGTTACGCGTGGCCTGTATTTAGCTGTAGTTCTTGCTATAGTATTTAGCTTCTTTGCTGGGCGTCGACCAATTGCCATCGTGCTAACCTTGGTTGCGGCAATTTTGATTGTTGGTCTTTATGGCGAGACAATAATTAACTTAATCTTTGATCCAAGTCGAGCTGCGTCGGGGGAAACACGATCTCGAGACTTCTCTTACTTCTTAGCCACGTTCACTTCTAGAACTTTGTTATTTGGCGATGGGACCGGTACATTACTTAACAATCGTCACAATATTGAGAACAGTTATGTTTGGGCGATATGGCGGTTTGGCATTGTTGGCCTATCTTTTTGGCTGTTGCCACTATTCATCTCTGCCAAATATTTCTTCAAAGTTCCGTATGAAAGTGAGTACCGCAAGCTGGCTAGCGCATTCTTTTTTGGGGTTGTAATGTTATACGTCGTTACCGCATTCAATCCGTTCGTTAATAACTCGATCGGTTTAACTTATCTGTTATGCGCGATATTTTCTCTTAGGCGTTTAAGCTTAGCTGTAGTCGATCGGCCCATTCTAACTGCAGGTCTTCACGTATGAGCAACGTTCGTGTCAGCTTTGTAGTTGCGACTTTTAACGGCGCGATTTACGTAGAAGAGCAGCTACATAGTATTCTTGCTGCACTAGGTGAAGAGGATGAAGTCATCGTTTCTGATGACGGATCATCCGACGGCACGATAGAACGGGTGAGGGCGATAAACGATCCGCGTATCTATGTCGTTATTGGTGACGTCCGGCTAGGCTATCAGGGTAACTTTGCTCGCGCTATATCGGCGGCACGGGGGCGGTACATATTCTTCTCTGATCAGGACGATGTTTGCCTGCCGGCACGAGTCCCGCTTTCTCTTGAAGCTCTCGAGGGGGCTTCATGTGTATGTGGCGATGCAGTAGTTGTCGACCAAAACCTAGACGTGCTTCATGCTAGTCATTTTATGCAACGTGGAGCAAAATTTAGTGCGCTTTCGATCGTTATGCGGCCATCGGTAATTGGGGCAACGCTCGCCTGCACGAGAGCCTTTTTAATGCGCCATCTGCCTTTCCCCGAAGGCGTACCACACGATATGTGGTTATCCTTTCATGCTGCGCGCATAGGTCAGCTCGCGGTCGTTCGAGAGCCTTTTATTCTGTACCGTCGTCATGGGACTGCCCTATCTGCTACCGGCGCCGTCAGTAAACGATCATATCTAAAACGTATTCGCGAACGGTTGCTATTAATAAATGCCGTGTTTCGGGGGGGCTAGAGGGGCGAGTCGACCTTATAAAAGCGAAGACAGATGACCCGACCCGTTGGCGGTCATATATATTTTCAGCATAGATGCTTTCCTGTGTCGTAAGCGGCACATCAGTTCAACGGAGTGTTGAACATAGCGTTGGACCATCGATGGTCGCGGCGCGTGACACTGCTTTGTGATCCAACGTCAAGCAAACATATCGCGCAGGTCATCGTTCGTAAGCGGTGTTCTGCTGGCACCATGTTGACGACGGCGTAAGCGCGGGCGGATCGGCCTTTTCTGAAAAGTAGGTAGGCCTACAGCCATGACGATGTCATGTGACGATGCTGGCACTGAGCCGCTAAGCCGGTCCGGTTCGTGGTGTTTACGGGAGCGGGCCGGCGTCGCGAGTGGGGCGACGAGACCCGGGCTCGGATTTTGGGGAGGGCTACGCGGGGCTGGAAAGCGTCAGCGCGGTGGCCCGACGCCACGGGCTAGGCCCGTCGCAACTGTTCACCTAACGGCGGGAGGCGCGCAAAGCCATGGAGGTGACAGCGCCGGTATTCGTGCTAGCTGTCATTGAGCCGACTTCGGTCGCCGCTGTTTCAGAGTGATCGGTCCGACGGCGTTCCTGACAGGCGCGTGCCGATGGCATGGTGTACGCCTCCGGTAGCGGCCGCCTTGCCGGTCAGGCGAAGGACCGGTCTTAAGCGCGCTCTTAAGAGTACGCTTAGGAGTAGGTGTTGTGGGTCAGATCACGGTTTTCGGCGGGCCTGAGCGCCGTCGCCGGTGGAGCGATGAGGAGCGGGTGCAAATCCTGGCGGAGGCCTTTGCACCGGGCGCGTTTGTTGCGCAGGTCGCTCGGCGGCATGATGTCTCGACGGGGTTGATCTATACTTGGCGCCGCAAGTTTCGCCGACGGTCAAATGCGCCGACTGCGGTCGCCGGCTTTGCCGAAGCGGTGGTCGTTGAGGATTGCCCGGTCGAATTGCCGACCGTGCAGCCGACCATCGTCGTTGATCTGGCGCGGGGCGGACGCGTAAGTGTCTTCGCATCAGCGTCGCCCGATCAGGTGGCCGCGGTGCTCAAGTCCGTGATCCGATGATACCTGTTCCGAACGGCGTGAAAGTTTGGCTGGCGTTGGGTCACACGGACATGCGGCGTGGCATGCGTTCGCTCGCATTGCAGGTTCAGCAAGCGCTGAACAAGGACGTCCATGCCGGCGACCTGTACGTGTTCCGCGGGAAAAGCGGGTCACTGTGTAAGATCCTGTGGCATGACGGGCTGGGCATGTCGCTGTACGCCAAGCGGCTGGAGCGCGGGCGCTTCGTGTGGCCGGCTGCCAAGGACGGCACGGTCGCGATCTCGGGCTCGGCGATGGCGTGCCTGCTCGAAGGTATCGACTGGCGCAATCCGCAGGAAACGTGGCGTCCGACCCGGGTTGGGTGACTACCTCCAGCGGCAGTCAGGATGAGAAAAGCGGCGGAAATCCGCCAAAAACCATAGGTTTCTCAAGGGTGTTCTGGTATAATCTGGCATGCTTTCGAGCGATGCCTCCGACGAGCTTTTGCAGCTTCGCACCGAACTGGCGGTCGCTCGTGATCTCGCGGAAAAGGCCCAGGCGAACGCGCTCAATGCCGAAGCCGAAACGGCCCGCGTCAGAGCTATCAATGCCGATCTGCTAGCCCGCAATGCTCATCTCGAGTTGATGAACGAGAAGATGCGGCGCGACAAATACGGCGCCAGTTCGGAACGCAGCCGTCGGCTGATCGACCAGTTGGAACTGACGTTCGAGGAGCTCGAGGCGGACGCCACCGAGGCGGAGGGCTTGGGCGCAATAGCTGCCGCCAAAGCGACGACTTTGACCGCGTTCACCCGCGTAAGGTCCACCCGCCGCGACTTCGATCCAGGCTTGCCGCGCGAACAGGTCGTCATCCCGGCACCCGAGCTGTGCCCTTGCTGCGGGTCGGCCGACCTCAGCCATCTTCCGGCCGATATTACCGAGACACTCGAAAAGGTGCCCGCCCGCCACAAGGTAATTCAGACCGTACGGGAAAAGGTCTCTTGCCGTCAGTGCGAGAAGATCAGCCAGCCACCGGCGCCGTTCCACGTCACCCCGAGGGGCATGTTCGGGCCGCACTTTCTGGCCAGTTTGGTCTTTCAGAAATATGGTCTGCACCAGCCGCTCAACAGTCAGCGCGATCGCCTCGAGAGCGAGGGCATCTCCTTGAGCCTGTCGACGCTCGCAGATCAGATCGGCGCAGTGAGCGTAGCTGCCAGGCCCTTGTTCCTGCTAATTGAAGCGCACGTCCTGGCGGCCGAGCGTCTCCACGGCGATGACACCACCGTTCCGCGGCTGGCGAAGTACAAGACCGACGTCGCGCGGATCTGGGATTACGTGCGCGACGACCGCCCGTTCGGCGGTCCAGCACCGCCGGCAGTGCTGTGCTATTACTCGCGGACCCGGAAAGGCGAACATCCCCGCGGCCATCTCGCTGGCTATACCGGTATTCTGCAGGTCGACCGCTATGCCGGCTTCAACGACCTGTTCCGCGATGGCTGGGCTGACAAACCGATGACGCGGGCGAACTGCTGGGCTCACGCCCGCCGGCAGTTCTTCGAGCTGGCCGATGTGGCGCGTCAACTCAAGCGCCAGAAGGGCGGCGTGCCGCTCGTCTCGCCGTTGGCGAAGGAGGCTCTGGAATGGATCGACCAGATCTTCGCGATCGAGCGAGAGATCACCGGGCGGACTGCCGGCGAGCGCCTGAGCGTGCGCCAGGAACGCGTCGCACCCCTGATCCGAGCACTGGAAACCTGGATGCGGGAAAAGCGCGGCATTCTGTCGCGTCACGATGCCGTCGCCAAAGCGATCGCCTATCTGCTCAACGACTGGGCGGGGTTCACGACATTCCTCGTGGACGGTCGGATCTGCCTGACGAATAACGCGGCCGAGCGAGAGCTGCGCAGCGTAGCGCGCGGCAGGAAAGCCTGGTTGTTTGTCGGCTCGGATCGCGGCGGTGAGCGCGCTGCGATGATGTACAGCCTCATCGGCACCGCCAGGCTCAATGGCGTCGATCCGCTCGCGTGGCTTACCGACGTCCTTGTCCGCATCGCTGATCTGCCGCAGTCCCGGCTTCATGAGCTGCTGCCTTGGGAATGGATTCGCTTTCGTAAAACGCCGCTCGTGCAAGAGGCTGCCTGATGACTGATCCCCAACCCGAACCCGAACTGATCGAATCTTCGCTGAACCGGTCGATCGAGCGAGGTGGCAGGCGACTGGAAGTCCACATCGTCCGTCTAGCAACTGAGCGAGGGTGGTCTCTCGAAGTGGTCAACGATCACAACACCTCGATCGTCTGGGACGACCAGTTCGAAACCGATCGCGACGCTGATGCAGCCTTCCAAAGCGCGCTGGCCGAAGAAGGTTTCGAGGCCTTCCTCGACAAGGACTGACGCACCAGCCCCGCTCCGATAGCCGTCAATCCGCGGCCTCTATCGGATGCGTACGGCATGGTTGTGTTGGAGATCGATGGTGTGGTGGTGAAGATCCGGCGCGGTGCGGATGCCAGCGTCATCGCCGCGGTGATCGATGCCTTGAAGGTGTCGCGTTGATCGGTCCTGGCAGCGATGCGCGGATCATGGTCGCGACTGCACCGGTGGACTTTAGAAAAGGTGCGAACTCGCTCGCGGCGTTGGTGAAGGTTCAGTACGGTGCCGACCCGTTCTCGGGCTGGTCGATGTCTTCCGCACAAAGAGGGCGGACTGGGTAAAGCTGGTCTGGTGGGACGACGCGGGTTTGTGCCTGATGACTAAACGGCTCGAGCAGGGCGGCTTTCGTTGGCCAGGTATCCGGGACGGCGTGATCCAGTTGACGACCGCGCAGATGGCCGTTCTGCTCGATTGTTCAGAGTGGCGTCGGGTCCATGGCGGGCGCAAGCCCGTGACGCAGCAACTGCCCCGGTTGACGTCGTGCGAGCAGCCTAATACATTGCTCCGCATCGCTGATCGAGGCTGATCTTCCTTTTGATCCGCACGCTCTGCGCGCCATGCACGTCGCGACCATGGCGCAGTTGCAATCGCATGAAAAAGAACTTGCCTCGCTGCGTGGCGCCAATGAGCTGTAGCAGGCGCAAGTTGCTGTCCTGCATGCGGTCGAGGTGGAGGCTCACGCAGAGATCGTACGGCTCAGCGCTGTCAACGACCATGCCGAGGCGGAGCTCGCAAGGCTGCACGACATCGTCGCCGTATTACGCTGGCACCGCTTCGGCGCACGCTCCGAGAAGCTCGATGACGTGCGGTTGGAGATGGCGTTCGGGGATGCCGAGACGGCACTCGCCGTGGTTGCCGCCAGTCTCGATGCCGTAGCGGCCACACCGCGCGAGGCGGGTCGGCGCAAGACCAACCGCAGACAGCTCCCGGCTCACTTGCAACGGTTCAAGCAGGTCGTCGACATCGAGAACACGGCATACAGCTGCTGCGGTGGTGCTCTTCACGTCATTGGCGAGGACGTTTCCGAGCGGCCCGCCGTAGTGCCCACAACCTCCCACGTCCACGTCCACGTCACCCGCGGCCCGCGCTATGGTTGCCCCGAATGCGAGCCGGCGCCTTTGCAAGCGCCGACAATTGCCCATATCATCGACGGTGATCTGCCCAGCCAGGCGCTCGTCGCCAGGTACTGGTGTCCAAATACGTCGGCCACCTGCCCTTACGCGTCGCACCGCTGATTCACGCTTTGGAAACCTGGATGCGGGAAAGCCGAACCATTCGGTCGCGTCACGCTGCCGTCACCAAAGCGATCGCCTATCTGCGCAACGACTGGGCATGGTTCACGAGGTTCCTCGCGAACGGTCGGATTTGCCTGACGAACATGACCGTCGAACGAGAACGGAGCAGCGTAGCGCGGGGCAGTAAAGCTGGCTGTTCGTGGGTTGGGACCGCGGCGGTGAACGTCCTGTAATGATGTGCAGCCTGGACGGCGCCGCCAAGCTCACTGGCGTCGATCCGCTCGGGTGACTTGGAGACGTACTTATCCGCATTGCTGATCTGCCGCAGTCTCGGTTTCACGAGTTATATACCTTGGAATAGATACGCCTCCCAAAACGCCGTTTGTGCGAGAGGCTGCCTGATGACTGATCTCGAACCGAACCCGGACTGATCGAGCCTTCTCTGAACTGGTCGATTGCGCGAGGCAGCAGGCGACGGAGGTCCAGATCGTCCGCCTAGCTACCGAGGGAGGATGGTGCTGCGAAGTGGCAATGGCGCATCGGTGCTGATTCCTGACGGCGGCAGACATTTTTCACTCATTTAGTGAGCCAAATCGTGTACGTCGGCATCATGTCTGCACACAGCCGCGCACCACGCCTGACCCGACCCAGCCTATCATTTTTTCTGCTAGTGGGTTTATTTTGTGTTCTTACACTTGCGGGAGGAGCGTCCCGCGCGGACGTTCTTGGTCAGCCGATCGTTCGAGGCGTGGCGGCCGCCGTATTGGTCACAGCAATTCTTTTCGGAACTAAGTTTGAGGGGCGGACGATCCGTGCATCGTTGGGTTTGATTGTAGTGAGCGTATCGCTTGGCGTTCTACAGTTAGTTCCGCTGCCTCCATCCTTGTGGTCTGAGCTGCCTGGACACGCTGCGTTCCAGCGAGCGATAGCCGATCCGCAGCCATGGCGTCCGTTGTCCATTGAGCCAGGGGCAACACTGAATGCCGTAATGTCCCTTCTGGTGCCTACTACAGTAATTCTCGTAGCAGCAATGCTCCGTCGTGCAGAGCGTGAACTTGTTCTGACGGTAATCCTCATCCTGATCTGCGTAACGGCGCTTGTCGGAATTATTCAATTCTCGGGCAGTTCCTTCAACAGCCCTTTTGTGAATGACTCGACAGGCGAGGTCAGTTCGTTCTTTGCCAACCGCAATCACTTCGCGCTCTTCTTAGCTCTCGGCTGTGTCCTTGCCCCAGTTTGGGGTACACGCAATAGCGCTGCTCCAACATGGCGCGTTCCGCTGGCAATTGGCCTAGTAATCCTGTTTCTTCTTCTCATTCTCGCCAGCGGATCTCGCGCTGGCGTCGCTGTCGGCCTGCTGGGCGCAACGCTGGGTTTTTGGATGGCGCGTGATGCCTTGCATCAGCAAAAGTGGCGTCTGCCACGGTGGGCTGAACCGGTCGCAGCAGCGACGATCATCGCGGTAATAGCAGGTTTTGTCGTTGCTAGCTCCATGTCGGGACGCACTCAATCCATTGATCGACTTGTAGCCATTCACAACGTCGAAGACATGCGATCCCGAGGGCTGCCGACCGTACTTGGTGCCATTCAAGCGTATTTTCCGGTGGGATCAGGTTTTGGCAGCTTTGACACCGTCTTTAGAATGCGCGAACCGTTCGAGCTCCTGAAGCCTACTTACTTTAACCACGCCCATAATGATTTTCTTGAGGTTGCGATCGGCGGAGGGTTGCCAGCCGTGATATTGCTTGTCGTAGCGCTTTGTTGGTGGGTGAGCGCCAGCGTGCGCGTTTGGAGAATGCCGCCGGTGGGTGAGGTCATGCAAGGCCGAGTTGGCTCGGCTATGTTGCTGTTGGTGTTCGTCGCTAGCGCGTTTGATTATCCCGCTCGAACACCCATCGTCATGGCCGTGACGGCCCTTGCTGCGGTTTGGCTGGAGTGGGGTGCTACCCCTCAGACTGCTTTACGGTCTTCGCGGGTCAACCTATAGGACCCCTTCTGCCGCTTACGGGAACAATATGCGCACCAGCCAAATTTGTGCCGCTTTATGCTTATCAGCGCTCCTAGCCGGGTGCGGTGGCGGAGAGCCTCTTCGATCAACCGCCGATCTGACGGTCGTGCCTGATGCTGCATCGCTGCCTGCTCCAGCACGTGCGGATCTGGTCGCAGCCGACCGCCCGGCGCTGATTGGTCCTCTGGACACGATCGAGGTCGAAGTGATCAACATTCCGGAGTCGAGCCGTCAAATGCAAGTCGACGCGAGCGGACGCATCGCGATGCCACTAGCAGGAACGATCTACGCCGGCGGTAAAACATCGGAAGAACTGGCTCAAGCAATTAGTGCGTCGCTGCGTGCACACTATGTCCGCAACCCAGAAGTAGTTGTGAATATTAAAAGCTCCGTTAGCCAAGTCGCGACGGTAAATGGTCAAGTAACTGAGCCAGGTTTGTATCCTGTGACAAACCAAATGACCTTAATTCGACTCATTGCCTCCGCCAAGGGGTTGTCGGAGTTTGCGAGTAGCAAAGACGTTGTAATCTTAAGAACTGTCAATGGCCGCCGCATGGCTGGGTTGTATGACTTTGATCAGATTCAACGGGGAGCGTATGCAGACCCTCTTGTCTATGCCAATGACATTATCGTGGTCGGCGATTCTCCACAACGTCGCCTCTTCCGAAGTTTTGTGCAGCTATCGCCGTTGCTGGCTGGGCCGCTAATCGCAGTTTTGCAGTAAGGTTCGCTTCATGAACGTGGCAAATCCCAGTTTAGAATATCGTACCCGCCCAAGCGAGGACTTGTTGTCCGGCGCGTCAAACGAGGACAATATACCGCCTATTCGCCGCTACATCCGTATTGCACTAAGGTGGCGATATGTGATGATCGGTAGCGTGGTTGGCTGCCTATTGTTGGGCCTAGTCGTAACGCTTCTCATGAAGCCAAAGTACACAGCGTCAAGCACCATCGAAATCTCACGTGAGTCCGAACGCGTTACAAAGTTTCAAGGTGTGGACCGTGAAGCCAGTGAGGCGGATCAAGAGTTCTACCAGACGCAATACGGCTTGCTCAAGTCACGCTCGCTATCCGAGCGGGTCGCTCAGCAATTGCGACTTGTAAACGATCCTAAATTCTTCGAAATGTTCGGAGTGAGCTCCGACGAAGACGGCGCCTTTGCGCAAGCGGGCGGACGCTACACCGTGCAAGGTCGCACTGCGCGCCTGCGAATAGCTGGCGAAGTACTTAGGCGTAACTTTGCGGTAACCCCTGCCCAGCTTTCGCGTTTGGTCGAAATTCGGTTCACCAGCAGGTCACCTGACTTTTCCGCTAAGATCGCGAACGCATACGCTGAAAATTTCATTCAAACGAACTTAGAGCGCAAGATTCAGGCGACCTCTTACGGCAGAGACCTCCTGCAGCGGCAACTCGCGCAGGCGAAAGAGCGGCTCGATGAATCACAACGTCAATTAGTGCGCTATGCCTCTGCGCAACGAATTATCAATCTGCCGGGTCAACCTACTGCGCAGGGTGGAACGTCAGAGCGGTCGCTCGTGGCAGATGAGTTGCAAAGTCTCAATGCCGTCTTGACGCAAGCGACGGCGGATCGCATCCAGGCCGAGGCGCTTTACCGTGAGCAAGGCCGTGCAGGGGCTTCTGGTGACGCCCTTCGAAACCAGGCAATTAATGCGCTCCGTCAACGACGCGCCGAGCTAGCGTCAGACTATCAACGCATGATGGTCCAATTCGAGCCGGGCTACGCGCCGGCGCGGGCGATCAAGGCACAGATTGATCAGCTAGATAAGAGCGTTTCGCGAGAGGAAGCGCGGGTTACGGGATCGGCGGAAGCCGCTTACCGCCAAGCATCTCGCCGTGAAGCTGAACTTAGCGCTCGTGTGGAGGCATTAAAGTCCAGTTTCTTAGATCTTCGTACGAGAAGCATCCGGTATAACATCTTCCAGCAGGAGGTGGACACCAACAGAGCTCTGTATGATGCGCTACTGCAACGATACAAAGAGATCGGCGTCGCAGGCGGTGTTGGGATCAACAATGTTATTGTTGTTGATCCGGCGGTTGTGCCCGACTCGCCATCAAGTCCACGGATATTCCTAAACCTTGCACTTGCTCTTCTTGTAGGTATCGGCTTGGGATCCATTCTCGCGTTTGCCTTGGAACAACTAGACGAAGCGATCACCGATCCGTCGGAGGTCGAGCGTTTGCTTGGCCTGCCATTGCTTGGTACTGTGCCAAAAATCGTCAATGCTGAGCCGCGCGAAGCGCTGCTTGATCGCAAGTCGGCGCTTGTCGAGGCTTATCTAGCAATTCAAACTAGCCTTGCTTTTGCCACTGAGCATGGTGTGCCACGTTCACTTGCGGTCACATCAACCCGGCCTGCCGAAGGCAAATCAACGACGGCGTTAGCATTAGCAACGATGTTGGCCCGGGCTGGACAGCGTGTCGTCCTGGTCGATGGCGATATGCGATCTCCGTCGGTACATATGCTCGCCGGCGTCGGGCATGAGATCGGCCTTAGTAATTATCTGACTGGGTATGACAATCTGAACAGTATTATATTTCCAGTCGATGACCTTGGTCTTTCGATCATTACGGCGGGGCCGTTGCCGCCTAACGCAGCGGAACTTTTGACTGGCAACCGCTTGTCGATCTTGGTCGAGCGCCTGCTCGAAAGTTTCGACAACGTTATCATTGACTCGCCGCCGGTAATGGGTCTGGCGGATGCGCCGTTGATCGCCAGTCGTGTAGAGGGCGTGATCTACGCTGTTGAGTCTCATCAAATCCGATCTAGTCAGGTAAAGGCCGCGATAGCGCGTTTGCGTGGCTCACATGCTAGAATATTTGGTAGCGTTCTGACAAAGTTCGAATCCAAGAAGGCGTCGTATGGGTATGGCTACGAGTATGGCTATTCATATGGCCGTGAAGATAAGTAACCGATAGTCTTGGTGGCGGATCAGATGGCAAACACTAAATCTAAGCGGAGTATTACGTCATACTCCGCTCGTCGAATGGGTCTTGCCGTCGTCGCCACAGCGCTTGGCTATTTTGCTTGCTCGCTAAGTCTTGCCGAGGTCACTAAGAAGACCGATCCCGATACCGCTCATCGTTTGGCGGCTTATAATGGTCGAGTGACGGCTGATTTAGCACTCAGCATTTTCCAGACGAAGCCGGACGGAAGTGTTGACTCGCCAGCGGCCCATCTTGCACGGCTTGCTCTGAGGCAAGATGCCACGGCAATATCTGCATTAACGGTACTGGGTACTCAGGCGCAGATGCGCGGAAATCTGGTCGAGGCCCGTCGGATCTTTAGGTATTCGGAGTCTTTGTCGCGTCGAAATATACAGACGCAGGTATGGGCTATTGAAGAAGCGGTAAAAGATGGCGACGAGAAAGGCGCGCTTCGACATTATGACGTCGCGTTACGCGTATCGCGTGACGCATCGAACTTGCTGTTTCCTGTGCTAACACGGGCCCTATCGGATCCGTCCATCCAAACTAATCTTATTCCCATTTTAGCAAAAAAGCCGGCATGGGGCCCAACATTTTTGGGGTATGCGCTGGGAAGGGCAGATCCCAAAAATACCTTGGCATTGTTCATCAAACTTCGGCAGGCCAAGGTTGCCATACAGCCGGATGCATCGGCGTCGTTAATTAATCGCCTGCTGCTTTATAATGAGCCGACGTTGGCGTGGAACTATTATACCTCGTTAAATATGGCGGCTCGTGTAGATCGCTCACGCGATCCTACTTTTAGGGCCAGTCCAGCGAGCACATCCCAGTTTGATTGGGTTGCGAACAACGATGATAGTGCCGCGGTGACAATTCATCGTAGCGGCCCGAACGGTGTAGTCGATTTTTCAATGCTGCCGGAACGCGACGGTGTACTTTTGTCCCAAGTTCAGGTGCTTCCACCCGGGGAGTATCTATTGTCTGGAATCGGAAACGCGGGAGATTTACCCTCCACGTCATTGCCATATTGGAAGCTTACCTGTCGCGACGGACGTGAGCTTGGTCGAGTTTCGTTGGCGCCGTCGCAGCAACTGAAAAACTTTAATGGGCGGTTTGTGGTCCCTGAGGCGTGTCCTGTACAAACCCTGTCTTTCATAGCGCGTCCCGTCGAGGGTGCGACCGGCTTATCTGGGCAGATAAGCCGAGCCGTGTTAACGCCTGATCGACAAGTTCCCGAAATCTGAGGCGGTTCGTCTGCTTAGTAGAAGCACTGCGTAAGACGGTTCATTATGCGGTGATCGGATATTAAGTATACCAGTCTTTTTTTTGCTCGTGTTTGTTTAAAGCGGTTAGTCTGATAATGATCGCGTTGTCTGCTTGTTGCATGATCCGCGATAGACTTTAAATTGCGCGGTAATGAGCTATGTATTACGCGGTCAAACTCCGGTTACTTTTAAAGATTAACGATTGCCAACGCGTTGGCACATTCGTACGTAACTACCGCATTTGATAGGTAAGGCGCGTACATTTAGCTTTCCACATTTCTTGGGTGGATTGCTATTGTAGGGAACGGTCAAGGAGCCCTTCGGGCAAGAATATGAATGTATAATGTTGCTCTTATTCGGCTGTATACCTTTTATACATTTAGACGTAGTTCAGCTACGCAGAATTAAGAAGGTTAAGGCGTTATTATGGGTCCGCCATCGTAGCGAGGAACATCGGGGCTTAGGGATTGGCTGTCTAGCTGGTTTTACAGCGGCGCGAGAGTTGAGAGTTCGCATCTAGCACCCTCCTCGCCGTCACCCTTGCGTCCGATAACTGTAATTCTCGGACATAAGGGTAGCGCGGCGGAACCGAGCGTGGCACACGCTCTATATGGTCGCTTCCCGCACTCTTGGCCCGATGCCGCTCGATCTGGACCTCACATTGTCGTCAACGGCGCTCGTCACCGCGACCTTGAATGAACCGATGCTGCCCGCGATCCTTCACGAAAAGATCGAACGAGCGGCTGCGTACGCCAAAGCGGCCCGCGCCGGAGCGACACGGCGCGCGTATGATTCCGATTGGGCGATCTTCACGTTGTGGTGCGCACAGCACGGCCTGGCATCCCTGCCGGCAACGCCGGACGTCGTCGCGGTCTTCGCCAGCGATCAGGCAAGCACAGGGCTCAACCCATCGACGATCAATCGGCGGGTAGCGGCGATCGGGCATCATCATCGCGCAGGCGGCTATCCGGCGCCGACCGCGATGCCGGCGGCGGGGCGTCTGGCCGAAGTGCTCGCCGGCATTCGCGCGGAACACGGCGGTGCCAAACGGCAAAAGCGTCCCGCGGACGCGGCTGCGCTACGCAATATGCTGGCTGCGATCGAGGGCGAAGGTTTGCGGGCACTGCGCGATCGCGCGATCCTGGCAATCGGCATGGCCGCAGCGTTACGGCGTTCCGAGATCGTCGCGCTCCAGGTCGAGCATATCGGGATCGTACCCGAAGGGCTGAGGCTTACGATTGCTCATTCGAAAACCGATCAGACCCGGCAAGGCATCGTCATCGCTATCCCCGAGGGGTCGCGCATTCGGCCAAAGGCGTTGCTTCTCGCGTGGATGGCTGCGGCGGGGCATGCCGAGGGCCCGCTGTTTCGGCGCTTGTCGCGGCTTGATGCGCTGACCCCTGCTCCAATGTCAGACCGTGCGATCGCGCGCCTGGTCCAGCATTATGCGGCAGCAGCTGGCTATGATCCGACGCAGTTCGCCGGGCATTCCTTACGCGCAGGATTTCTCACCGAGGGTGCATCACAAGGCGCGACGATCTTTAAACTTCAGGAAGTCAGCCGACATAAATCGGTCCAGGTGCTCGCCGACTATGTCCGCAACGCGGACCTGTTCAACGATCACGCAGGTCAACGTTTCTTATAAACCTCTGATTATTAGCGATATCTCGTCAAACCGGCGATGGCGGCACGTGCATATTCTGGTATCTGACTAGCATGTCTAATAGTCGACACACCTACTATCTGACATGGCGTCACCTCGACATGTTGGATAGTATATTCCGCGAATTTTGCTAGTAGGCAGTCATCAAATGCTGGTTTTTCTCGACTTCGAGGCCTCCTCGCTCGCCAAGCGAAGCTATCCGATCGAGGTGGCGTGGGTGTTTGCGGACGGACGGTCTGAAGCCCACCTCATCCGTCCAGCACCGTCGTGGACCGACTGGGACGAACAATCGGAGGCGATCCACCATATCTCTCGCAGCACGCTGCTGAGCGCAGGCGAGCCCCATGACGCAGTCGCGCAGCGCATGATCGAAGTACTAGGTGGCCACGACCTTCTCGCCAGCGCGCCATCCTGGGACGGGAAGTGGCTCAGCGTCTTGCTTCGCGGTGCCGGCCTCGACCGGCGCGCGCTTTGCCTTCGCGACACCGATGATGCCATCGACGAAGATGCACGCATGGTCCTTTCCTCGAGTGTCCCGCCCGAATTGCTGGACGCAACGATAAAGGATCTGGTCGCGCTGATCGAGGTCCGCGCGCGCGGCAGGGCGCCGGTCCATAGGGCACTGGCGGACGCTGAGGCGGAGCGCCAACGATGGCTCGCGGTTCGAAGCGCCGCGACGGAACTGGCGGAGCAATACGGGGGAAGCTGACGTCGTTGGCGCTTGCGGCCACCCCGTCACGCCGGACTGTCGATATTTCGTAGTTCGCGGTCGGTTATGGCGAATGAGCGACCCGGGTCAGTGAAGACGAGCGCAAGGGGGCTTTTCGCTGATCTGATCGACGCGCCGTGCGCTGTTGGCATAGCTTTCGCCAGCAATGCGATGGCCGTTTGAGTACGGGACATCGAGTTAACATGCCGGCTATCCGACATGGCAGAAAGTCGGCCTGATCAAGCTGGTTTAGTAGGCACTTACGGTTTGGTAGAAACACCTCGGTCGAGCCGAATGTCGGAAGGCAGCACGTTCAATCGCGTGACTGCGCATCCGCATGAGCGGTAACGGCTTCGCAGAGCGCGTGGGTCGATAGAATGTCTGTAGCAACGGTCGGACGTTGCTCGCGTACAGCCAGCAGGAAGTCGGCACACATCGCTTCAAAGCCGCGCTGGCGTCCGACCGACGTCCAGTCGCCACGTCGGCGCCGACATTCCGTCCCTGCAGAGCGGATCGTCTTCGCCATGTCCTGGACCGACTGCCGTACCCCGTTTCCGATCATGTCCAGACGCTCCTCGTCTAGCCCGCTATCCCGGTGCATGGTGCCGATCGCCGTGTACCCGTCACCGGCGAGCATCAGTGTTACGGCTTTAAGCAACCCATGCTCGACATGCGTTTCGATGGTACGGCGTTTCACGGGAGAAGGTGCTAGGAACAACAGCGTGTCGATGATATGGATGAAGTCGTCGAACACCACCCGCCGCGGCGTATCAGGCTGTTTATCGCGGTGTTTTTCCATCAGGATCAGACTGGCGCCAGTGTCGCGAAGAGCGGCATAATCCGGGGCAAAACGTCGATTGAAGCCGACCATCAGGAGCGTCGCCTGGCGTTCAGCAAGTCCGACAAGCTGTTGCACCTGCGCAAGGTTGTCGGCGAGCGGCTTGTCAACGAAGGTCGGAATACGCTGCTCGAGCAGCAACTGGACGGATGTCGCATGTGCACTGGTGGCTGAGTGCACAAAGGCTGCATCGAATGTTGCGGTCGCCAATGCCTGTTCGATGTTCGCATGCAGATGCGGCACACGGAACATGCGTCCAGCATCACGCAGCACTTGTGGATCACGCGTCGCGAGATGCACGTCCAGCTCTGGAAGAGCCGCCAATATCGGTAGATAGGCCTTGCAAGCAATGTCGCCTAAACCTGTTACCAGCACGCGCATTACGATCTCCAGACTGTTCGTTGTGGCTTGCCTATATCAAAAACCACGCGTGGAGGTGTTTCGTCGAAGCCACAAAAAAGGCGATGCCCGACATGTCGATGCGTGACATGTCTAGCTGGAAGACGGTATCGGAGACGTACGCTAAGAGACTGGCAGTTCTGATGGAAACGGAGCAGCCGAGCTGTTCGCAGTTTTTGTCCATCCCACGCGGAAACGCTTAAGGATTTCCGTGACTGCCAAACCCTTGTAGGTTGCCCCGGTCACCAGGCTTTGGAATCGGACGTCCACCCGAAAGGGGCGATTAGCTTAGTTGGTAGAGCGTCTCGTTTACACGAATGACGGCGGTTCAAACCCGCGATCACCCACCATATCGCTTAGTAGTCTTAATAAGTTATCGGCCTAAGCAAATTAGCGAGGCCGCAAAATCTGTTGATGGACCACAGATGGTCAGCAACTCGTCGACGATTGAGATGGTTCGCGTGAATTTCCCGCGTGGTTCGCGTCGTGACGTTGCGGACGTCGTTAGCTCTTCAGGTGCCTGGATTGCCGTTAAGCTGCCTTACGATGGCTGCTATTCGAGATCGTTCATCGGGCCGGAAGCCATCGGCGCATTCCCGTCTTCACCGCGTGGTTTTGCAAAAGTTTTAGCCGGCTACTGAGGCTAGGCCGGTGGTTAGATGCCCCCCCCAATGGCCATAGGTGCCGAACCCAAATGGACCTTCATGTCTCCTGCGGGACTACGCCTTGGCAGAGTTGCCAGTGCTGAAGAACGC
>NZ_JAUSZF010000004.1:300000-424503 GCF_030817315.1 Sphingomonas faeni
TCAAGCGCGTATGGTTTCTGGAAAGCGGGCTGAGTTCGATCATCGCCATATCGGGGACCGATCAGGGTATCGAAGTCGGTCTTTCCGGCCGCGATGGCTTGATAGGAATGCCGCTCGTTCTTGATGCCGATCGGACTCCGCACCGCGCCTTCATGCAGGTCGCGGGCACCGGCTATAGCGTCGACGGCGACGATCTTCGTCAAATTTTGGACGAGCAGGCTGGCATTCGGAAGGTTTTGCTACGCTACGTTCAAGCGTATTCGACGCAGACCACGTACACCGCCTTGTCGAATGTTATGCATACCGTCGAAGAGCGGTTGGCACGTTGGCTTTTGATGAGTCACGACCGTCAGGACGATGACGAGATACCTTTGACCCACGATTTCCTGGCACTCATGCTCGGAGTGCGTCGACCGAGCGTGACGATCGCCTTGCACTCGCTTGAAGGCCTAGGCTTCATCAAAGCGACTCGCGGTCTGATAAAGGTGCGCAAGCGCGGCGAACTCGAAGAGTTTGCAGGTGCCGGCTACGGCGTGCCCGAGGCCGAATATGAACGCTTGATCGGTCCGCTGCGCTGAACCATCAGTCTAACCTTAATCAAGTTTATGGATACCCAGACATGCCTCGTTTTTTCCTGCATATCGATGACGGGGCGCAGCGGATCGAGGATGAGGAGGGCAGCGACCTGCCTGATCTGGCAGCCGCTCGCGAGGAAGCCCTCAGCGCCGCGCGGCAACTATGGGCCGCAGCGATCCTCAGACAGCAAGATATCGGAGCACGCCGGTTTTTGATTGCCGGTGATGACGGCAACGTGACCCATGTGGTCAAGATGGACGATGCTTTACCGCAGAACCTGCTGCACCGCTTAAGGGCAATTTAAAGCTACGCGTTAGCTGCTGCCAACGCGGCTTTCCCGAAAGGGAACTAACCGTGAGACGGTGGAGCTTTCTCGTTGGAATCGAATTTCGGGAACGTCCGGTTTGAAGAAGATATAGCACGTCTACTTCCGAGCACGTGACCGTTGTGGACGTTGCCCGAACGTCAGATCGGCACCTTAAACGTGAGCAGTTGTTGATAAGATACCGCCCTAGGCCTGCTCCTTGAGACCGCAAAACTGAATTTAAACTGTCGAATTCAAGCGCTATTGTTTACGTTCGCTCCATACATATGCTGCGATTGAATCAATATTAGGGTCAGGACCCATTGATGTGAGAGGCGCGATCTGATTCAGGCTCCGTGAGGAGAGCGTGGATGAGCGACCTGTACTGGCTGACGGATGAGCAGATGGCGCGTCTGCAACCGTATTTTCCCAAGAGCCATGGCAAGCCTCGGGTTGATGATCGGCGGGTGCTCAGCGGTATCGTTTTCGTCAACCGCAACGGGCTACGCTGGCGTGATGCGCCGAAGGACTATGGGCCGCACAAGACGCTCTACAATCGCTGGAAGCGGTGGGGCGAGAGGGGTGTGTTCTTGCGCATGATGGAGGGGCTCGCGGCAGCAGAAGCCGTACCGAAAACGGTTATGATCGACGCGACCTACCTGAAGGCACACCGCACGGCATCGAGTCTGCGGGTAAAAAAGGGGATCTCGGCCGCCTGATCGGCCGCACGAAAGGCGGCATGAACACCAAACTGCACGCCGTCAGCGATGCGGATGGGCGGCCCTTGAGCTTCTTCATGACCGCCGGGCAGGTCAGCGACTACACCGGCGCGGCAGCCTTGCTCGACGATCTGCCGAAAGCACAGTGGCTGCTTGGCGACCGTGGTTATGACGCCGATTGGTTCAGGGACGCCCTGGAAGCCAAGGGCATCCAGCCCTGCATCCCGGGCCGCAGATCGCGGAACGAGCCGGTCAGATACGACAAGCGCCGCTACCGGCGCCGCAGCCGCATCGAGATCATGTTCGGCCGTCTGAAGGATTGGCGCCGCGTCGCCACTCGCTACGACCGCTGCCCAACCGTCTTCTTCTCTGCCGTCGCGCTCGCGGCCACCGTCATCTTCTGGCTATGACCAATGAGATGGGGTGGTTGCCGCCCTCCCGGACGGCATCGCATTATGCCAGGAAGTGCTCAAGCTTAGCGGAGAGGACGGCGACCATGATGAACGAGACGATGATTGGCGTGGATCTGGCAAAGGCTGTTTTTCAAGTTCACGGGGCATCGATGACCGGGGAACCAATGTTCCGCAAAAAGCTGTCACGCCAAAGCTTCTCCGAGTTCATGGCCAAGCAGCCTCCCGCCTTGGTCGTGATGGAAGCTTGTGGCAGCGCTCATCACTGGGCTCGAGAGATGATCAGGCTTGGTCATGAAGTGAAGCTGATTGCCGCGCTATGTGAAGCCGTTCGTAAAGCGACAGAAGAACGATGCGGCCGATGCGGAGGCGATCGTGATCGCGGCCCGGCAGCCTGAAATGCGCTTCGTCGAGCCCAAAGGTGCCGAGCAACAAAGTCGAGCAATCCTGTTTCGCGCTCGCGAACGGCTCGTCCACCAGCGTACCGAGCTCATCAACGCACTCAGGGCAGCCCTTTACGAATACGGCCATGTCGTGCCGCAAGGCATCCGTCAGATCGGACGGATCGAGGATATCCTTGAGGCGCCACACAGTGACTTGCCTGATCTGATGCGGGACGAATGCCGCGATCTGCTGGAACAGATTGCCGAACAGACGGTCCGTATCAATGCGCGGACGGAAAAGATCAAAGCTCTAGCGGCCGAGGCTGACACCGCTCGTCGCTTGCAAACGATCCCCGGGGTCGGCCCGATGACGGCTCTGGCGGTCGAGGCATTTGCGCCACCTATGGAGAGTTTCAATTGCGGCCGCGCCTTTGCAGCCTGGCTAGGCCTTGTTCCGCGCCAGTTCTCCTCAGGCGGCAAAGAGCGGCTCGGTCGCACTTCAAAGGCAGGACAGGCCGATATCCGCCGATTGCTGATTATCGGTGCAATGTCGCGGTTGAACTGGATGGGACGCAAATCCATTCCAGAAGACTCGTGGCTAGCACGAATTACATCGCGGAAGCCGCGGATGCTCGTGGCGATCGCCTTAGCCAACAAGATGGCACGGACGATGTGGGCGATGCTGACGAAAAATGAGGATTATCGAGTTCCGGCACAGGCAGGAGCGGCATAACATTATGCTGCAAATTCTGCCTGAGGCCGGATAAACGGGAGTGTGAGAAGGCGACGACCCGAATGGGCAAAACGATCGAACAGATCTGGATCAGAAAAACCAGTTCAGGACTCAGAGCGCTACAGCTCGCCAATGAGATTTGGATCTGATCCGCGGATCACCATACCGGCCAGCGGCTTCTGAATGCCGTCTCAAAAGGCCTTACAGAAGACCGCACTCGATCACTAAACCACACGGTCAGAAACCTCTTGCATCACGGGCGGCAACCACAGAAGTCCTGACCCTAGCTTTGAGGTCGAGCCTGGAACGGATGAGAGGGCGTGTCTAAATGCAAATAGCGGCTATTAAAGTCTGCCACATCGACTAATGATTTCCAATCAGGGATGGTTACACCTCTTCTACTATATTTTAATAACCCGTCACGAACTAGGATCCTAAGCATTCTGCTAATATGGACTGCCGTTAAGCCGAGTGCATCGCCTAATTGCTCTTGCGTCATAGGCAATTCATATGGCTGCCCTGGCGGCAAAGCTGGCAGGTCCAATCGAACAGCTAACTCACACAATAAATGGGCAATCCGTGTACGAGCATCACGACGACCAATATTGAGCAACCACTCGCGAGCTATCGACAGTTCGACGAGCACGTTAGCGAAAATTGCTTGAGTAATGGAAAGCCGATCAGCCGCCAGTTGGCGCAATGCCTTTCGCGGGACCATAATAACTGCACACTGCGTAAGGGTCTGAACGTTGTGATCAGCTGTGACGAAGTATAGCTGCTGGAGGTCGTATATATCACCTGGGACTTGGATCGAGACGATCTGCCGGAGGCCTTCGCCGCTGATTTTGTGCCGGCAAACCAGACCGGAAACAAGCATGCCACAGTGATCCGGGGCATCTCCTTCACGAACAAGGTAGCTACCGGCCTCGAAGACGCGCGATGCGTAGGGCAATTCCAGTAATCCGGCACGATCTTCAAATGAGATCGGCGCGTACATTGCAAGCTTGTCCAGCATTGCAACGAGAGGGCTGACGTTAGCTTTGCTCATAATTCTCCCATCCAATTTCGGGCAAGTTTGCGCGCATTTAGGGCCTAATCTAGTTTATCTGCTCGCCGCGAAACCTATGTTATCACACGCCTTGCTAACAGGGAAATCATGGGTCCGTGCGGTCGAGGCACTAGTAACTGCCTACTGGCACGCCAATACGGAGCTACCGGAGGTAACACGTGGGCTTTATCGATCCGTCGTGGAGATCGACAGCGAAGCACTGATCGCGGCGTTCGCTTTGTGCGTCGACGCCGCGACACTACGATGCTAAAAACCGCATTCAACGCCACCTTAGCGACCTGCCAACCGTCAACTTGAGGCTGCTGGCCACGGTATTCGGGATAGTTCGTAACGTGTTCAAGCGCAATCTGTCGTCAGAAAATGAACACACCGTCCGAGATCAACTCAAGATAATGTGTAACGCCTACCTGCTGGCCGTTCGATCGCTTCATTGAGCGTCAGCATTGTAAGTGGCGTTCCTGATTAGGGCGCGCAGATAGGCTGACATCGCCTGATCACCTTGGTGACTAAGCGAAATCTCCATTCGGCGACGGTCGACAGGATCCGAGACGCGGTTGATTAAATTTAACTTATGGAGCTGCTCGATCCAGCGCTGTGACGTGGTAATCGGCGCGTCGGAGAAGCTGACTAGCGTTTTGACGTTCATTGGCAGGTGCTCCCCGCGTGCCACAAAGAGAACCAGTAGCATATCCCAAGCGGGCTCGTGGAACAGGTCTGCTGGCAAAAATTGGCGCCGAATACGTCGATCGGAAAGTAAAAGATTGGCATGCTCAACAAGTGCCGCCTTACTGGGCTCCCCGATCGGTGTTTCGGGCTGCGCCTCCTTGGAAACCCGATCATTGAACTCGGCTGCCACCGTTGAAAGCGTCATACGCAACTCGGTCATTAAACTTGCTAAGGAATCAGTTTTCATCGCCCCCCCCCCCCCCAAAGATCTAAGTAATTATTAATGAAGGCGCCGGGCATCATGTGCTTTTGCATGGATCAAGCTGCAGGCGCTTAACATCATGGCTCACCGCCACGGGTCGACAGTCGTATCACGCGCGCTGTCGGAAGATTGTTCATCGATCCGCAGGCAGATCTTCATCCGTAGAGTGGGCGCGGGACGGCAGCTATCCAAGGTTCTTGGCCCGATGTTATCGGACTGCTCGGCAGCAAACCCAGCCATTCCGACAAAACGAAGGAGAAACGGGCTAGAGGAAGAGACCGCTGATTGCATCGATATGCCACAGTGATCGCTACAGTATGCCAGTATCTATATACGTACCGAGCGTAGGCAGCCTTGAACACCGCGCGCCATTAGTCTGGCCTGGCTCCCTGTTTCCCAGGGAGCGAGGCCCCCATATTATTCCGCTGCTGCTTCTTCAGCCTTGCGCTTGCGGGGAGCCGAAGCGGGCTTGGCGTCTGCCTTAGCTGCATTCGTCTGGCCAGGCTTGCGACCCAAGCCAATGCTCTTGGCCATCGTGCGACGTGCTTCTGAATAGGTAGGAGCGACCATGGGATAATCCGCCTTCAGGCCGTAACGCTCGCGATATTCCGCTGGCGTCATGCCGTTGGTGGCCAGGTGACGACGCAACGTCTTGTACGGCTTACCATCGATCATGCTGATGATGTGGTCGGGACTAGCAAGGGACTTACGAGCCGTTACTGCCGGGGTGTATTGTTGAGCAGGCGCTTCGGGCTCAGCAGCCGTAGCGTTACCGCCGACCAGCACCGAAACAGTTTCGTACATTCTGTTTAGGAAGGCTGGAATGTCGTCTGCATTGGTACGCGTGTTGGGGTTGGCGAGCCAAGCAATTGTTAATTCCGTGGCGAGTTCAACGGGGTTTAGGTCGAGGGTAGTGTCGGACATAGAAAAGCTCCATTTCTGGACGCGCATCTAGCTACTTGATTGGCCTCTGGCAATATCAGACGGCGCTAGAGTATGTATTTGCGGCGTAGTGCCGTTCTCGCCTGGGATCGATCATAGCCGGAAAGGTATAATGCCATTGCCATTGCCATGCCAGGGGAGGCGGCTGACTTCGGGAAGGCGGCTGACGCAGCCTTCCTGATTGGGATGCTATTTTGGGAATGTTCGGCGGTGAGCCAAGGGGGAGGCCGAAAAACCTCCCCAGCCCACTACTGTCTCTCTGCACGTTTATGATGCGGAACAGAGCCAATGCAGTTCACGCGTTCTTACGCGCAAGACAATCTTTTCGAACAACGCCGAACGTGCGCCTGTCATTGGAGTCGGCCCTGACCACACCCGTTTAATGAGCAACGCAGCTGAAATATCCATGCCCGATCCCATAATCCGGCGGTCTCGATGCCAGAGCTGAATTAGCGCCGAACGGTTCTCACCAAAATTGGCCTCATCATCTGCGACTTTAGGTTCACATCTCGGGTATCGGGTTTGGCTCTACGGGATTGATACAACCCGGTCGCGACCATCAGCCTTCGCTGCATACAGCGCCTCGTCCGCCCGTCGCATCATCGTGTCGATGGGATCGGTCTGCGACCGACAGGTCGTGATGCCAACGCTGGTGGTGATCCGTACTAATGCAGATCCGACGTTGACGGGCTTATCTGCAATCGCTTTGCGGAGGCGTTCGGCGAGCACGGTTCCTTGATCAAGATCTGTGTGCGGAAGCAGTAGCGCAAACTCCTCGCCCCCGAGGCGACCGAAGATATCGCTTTCTCGCAGAGACGACCGAATGAGGCTGCTTGTCTCCTTTAGGACTTCGTCGCCGGCCTGATGCCCGTATGTATCGTTCACCCGCTTGAAGTGATCCAGATCAAGCATGACGAGGCTCAGCGCAACGCCGTAGCGGCGGCATCGCGCAACTTCTGACCGGAACGCCAGCTGGAACGCTCGTCGATTGAGCGCTCCGGTCAGGTGGTCGGTGCTGGCGAGAACGCGCAACGCCTCCTCGAGGCGGCGTTCTTCTGTAATGTCGTGGAAGGTCCAGATGCGACCCACGAGACCATCATCGATCCATTGGGTGTGGGCCTTATATGCGCGCCCGCGATGCGGAGCATAGAAGGTCGCGGCGGCTCGCGGGTCTGCTGCAAGTTGGTGATGAAATGCCGCGTCGCCCTGGGACTGGATCAGGTCCCGCAAGGCACTGGCAATCCGCTCCACCCCACCCTCGGTAGGCGAGAGCCTCAAAAGGGAACGCGCGTCGTTGTTGATCAGCGCGTCCGTCGCCTGCGCGTCGACGAACACGAACGGTACGGGCAAGCTCCGGATTAACGCGCTGATACGATCTTGCTGTAGCCGCTCCAACTCGCTCTTGGCGCCATGCCGGTCGAGTTCGGCCATTGTCGCAGCGGCTGCCTCAAGCTGGCTTTCCAGGAAAGGTGGCTCTTGCGAGCACAAGGCGAGCAAGCGCAGGCCCGTGCCTGCTATCTGTTTTGCCCCGATCCAGGCCGGTCGCTTTCCGCACATCAGGGTAAAGGCAGTTGGCAGGCGCAAGTCGGACGTAGAGCGTCCCGCCGGCGGAAACGTCGCCTTAGGGCGAGCGTGATGCATGACCCGATCTCTTTACCCGCACAAGTCGACCGATTCCGGCAACAGATTGCACGGATCTACAAAGTGTGCCGACCACTTTCCACAAAACCCCAGGTTGGTACAAAGTGGTATGGACGAACACACCGTGCCCATTGCCAAGGCGACGGCGACGGCGACTAAAACGGTCGTCATTCTGCTGACCATGCCTTCTCCGCTAAGCTTCGTCTCGGATGACAGCAACAGCAAGACGGCGATCGTGATGACGATGAGCATCGCGACTGGGAAGAGCAACCCGGCACTGTTGTCGTGCCGCCAAGCCAGCATGAGAAACGTTGCTACCACGCCTATCGTAAGCCCACGCGGACCGAAGCCAAAGCTTCCAATAACGACTATCAGAACAGCCAAGCCAACTGAAACCCCAACGCGCGAAGCTGTTTTTGAGGGTTCCATCGGCCTTACGATGTCACCGACGATCGTGAGGCGCAACATAAGCATGCCCGTCAATGGCGATCCCCCGGAGTTGAGACGGCCGGAGCAATTTCGCGAGGGATGCTATTTGGAGAATAGTCGAACGGCAGCTAATTCGATCAAAGCTGCACGCCTTTGGCCGTCCAAGCCGCCATCTCGCCGTCGGCTATGGTCAGCGATACGCGCCAGGTATTGGTGCGCCGTAGGACATAGACATGCTCCCACTCGGCGACCAGAGTGTCGTCAGTGCCCATCATGCGATAGGCCATGCGCGCCTGAGCAACGCCCGGGAATAGCTCGTCGGCGGACAGCAGGACGCCTTCCGGCCGCACGACGCCCTGGGCTCGATAGAAACCGAACAGAGTGGCGCAATGGTCGCGGAACGCGGATCGCGGCATGGCGAAGTTGCCAGTGGGGGTGGGGAACAGCCCAACCTCGTCCCATAGCTCGCTTAACATGTCGGTGTCCTCGCGCGCGAAGGCATCGACGTAGCGGCCGAAGAAGGCTGTAATTTCTTCGTTAAAGGGCATGTCAGTCCTAGCAGGTGGTCGGGATGGTTGAGGGCGCTCGATCAAGCCGCGAGCGGCTGGACCAAGCGGACGTTCGCCTCCGCGAGTTGGGCCTTCACGATGTCGTTGAAAGCCATGGTGGGATTGGCTTCGACCAGCATCCCGATCTTCATCCAGAACTCGGCCTGGGCGTTAATCGACCGGCACATGACGGCGCTGGCGCGGCGAGCTTCCTCGTGCAGCTCATCGTCGATCTTCACCAAACCCATCGCCCGATTCCCATACTGTAAATATACGTTCCGTATATGGATCGTATATTTAAGGGTCAATAGCTGGTGTGGCCTACGTGGCCCCGCCGATGCCCCGCTTTCCCGCAAAGGAACCGCGATCGAGAAGGCATCGGCGTTCTCGGAATCGATGATAATTTAAAAATAGGGATCGGCGAGCCAATGCACTTCCCGAGAGCGTATGGCCTAACGCTCTTGGCAAAACTCCGTAAACGGTCGCATGGGACACGACATATTGGACTTGAAATCAGCCGTCAGTTGCGCCTTGTTCCGCCCGGGATACCGCAAACGCGAGCATGATCGGTACGCGATCGGCCGAACGGTACACAGGGAGGGGATTATGGCTCTGTCGGAGCTGAGTGTAGCGTTTTTCTTGCAGGTTTTCGTCATCGTTGGCGCTTGCCGCGCGATGGGCTGGATCATGAAACGTTTCTTCGATCAGCCTCAGGTCATTGGTGAGATGATCGCCGGCGTGATCCTGGGGCCGTCATTGTTCGGGCTACTTGCGCCGGACCTTCAGGCGATGATCTTCCCCAAGGATGCAAAACCCGTTCTGTATGTCTGCGCTCAGCTAGGTGTCGGCCTTTACATGTTTCTCGTAGGGCTAGGCTTCCGAACCGATCACTTCAGAATGAACGCCAGAAGCGCGGTTGCTGTCTCCCTATCCGGCATGGCAGCGCCTTTTCTTGTGGCCGTCGCGCTTACGCCGTGGCTGCTTGGTCTCGATCTCTTCGGCAAGGGCATCACAAGCGTTCAGGCGACACTGTTCATGGGGGCCTGCATCTCAATCACCGCGTTCCCTGTGCTGGCGCGCATCATTCAGGAACGTGGGCTAACCAAAACGCCGCTCGGATCGCTGGCGCTGTCCGCGGGTGCGATCGACGATGCCGGCGCATGGACGGTCCTAGCGATTGTGCTAGCAAGCTTCGGTGGAGGTCCTGAGGTTGCAATTAAGGCTATCGTCGGTGGTGGCTTGTTCGCCGCCCTCATGATCGTCCTCGGCCCCAAGCTCTTGGCACCGCTCGCCCGCTGGGCAGAACGTGAAGGCAAGGTTACTCCGCAGATCCTGGCAGTCGTCGTCATGCTGTTCGGGCTAAGCGCCTGGGCTATGGATTCCGCCGGACTCCACTCGGTATTTGGGGGCTTTCTGCTAGGCGTCGCGATGCCACGCGGACTGCTAACCGTCGAAATTAGGAAGCAGGTCGAGCCGTTCACCACCGCGCTGCTCGTGCCGATGTTCTTTGCCTTCTCCGGCCTCAATACTCAGCTGACGATGGTCAACAGCCTCAACCTGGCTGCCATCGCTGCTGTGATCCTGGTCGGTTCCGTCGCAGCCAAGGGGCTGGCGTGCTGGGCGGCAGCGCGCGCCACGGGGCAGGACAATGCGACTGCCATGGCAGTTGGTACACTGATGAACGCCCGGGGTCTTATGGAGCTCATCATCATCAACATCGGTCTGCAGAAGGGCATCATTGGCCCTGCGCTGTTCTCGATGCTCGTTATCATGGCCATCGTCACAACATTGATGGCGTCGCCATTGTTCGAGCGTGTCTATGGCAGGAAAGCGCGCGCGTCTGGCGAACTGGGCCAGCTCAACGAAGCTGACGATGACGAAGGCACAATCGCCGCTCCTGCCCATCGTCTTGCCTGATCGTGCCCCTAAAGTAGCACGCACGCGGATGCGCTTACCGGCACCCTCGCGACGATCACCGCGAGGGAAGCCGGGCACGTAGTGGCGTAAGCAAATTTCCCAAAAGGATCGAATTTTGGGAAGCCCGCCGACCTGAGCGAACAACGGAATCAGCGATCTGTCGCTGCAAGCGGTGAAAACCGCCTTTACTAATGAAAGTCTCTATCCTCTACATTAAGACTGACAGGGGAAACGAGCATGCGGCCTACAAGACGGACGATTCTAGGTGCGGGCCTTGCCGGAACGGCTGCACCGTTGCTGACCGGAGTTTCCAAAGGCGCGTCGCTTGCATCGACTTTGCGGCCGGCGAAGGTAGCCCCACCGCAAAGTTTCGCTGGCAACTGGGCGTCGTTAACGACCGGATACAGCGCCCCGGACTGGTTCCGCGACGCGAAATTCGGTATATGGGCGCACTGGGGCGCTGCATCCGTGCCGGCCGCGGGCGACGACTGGTATGCTCGGGACATGTACCTTCAGGGGCATCCCTCATACGAACACCATCTGAAAAATTACGGACATCCCGCAGACACTGGGTTCATGGAAATCCAGAACCGTTGGCGGGCCGAGCGTTGGGACCCTGCCGGACTTCTGGACCTCTACAAGCGAGCTGGCGCGCGATATTTCATGGCAATCGCCAATCATCACGATAATCTGGATTGCTACGCCTCCTCTCACCATGCCTGGAATTCGACCCGGGTCGGACCGCGCAAGGATATCGTCGGTACGTGGGAAAAGCTCGCACGGGAGCGTGGCCTGCGTTTTGCCGTGTCCAACCATTCCGGCCATGCCTGGCACTGGAATCAGGTAGCCTACGGCTACGATGCCGAGGGAGCGCGGCGGGGACAGCGCTACGATGCCGCCAGGCTGACGAAGGCCGCTGGCCGCGGCACTTGGTGGGAAGGGCTAGATCCGCAGCAACTTTACACGCAAGACAGTATGGCGATGCCCGATGGCATCACCTCGGTTGCCGAGGCGAACGCGTGGCACGCCGCAACTGACGGGTTATGGGATGAGGGTGTGCCCCCGGATCCCGAGTTTGTCCGCCGGTGGGTGCTGCGATGCCAGGAGCTGATCGACAAGTATCGGCCCGATATGCTCTATTTCGACAACCACGACCTGCCGTTGCAACAAGCCGGGCTCGACATGGCCGCGTATTTCTACAACCGGAACATGCAGTGGAACGGTGGCCGGCTCGAAGGTGTGGTAACCGCCAAGGAAACGCCCCCGCAGCGGAGGATGGGGTTGGTCGATGTCGTAGAGCGTGGCCAGAAAAGCTACATCGACCAGTTCCCTTGGCAGACGGAAACCTGCCTTGGAAACTGGTTCTACGGCGAACAATATTATCGGGAGAACCGATACAAGACCCCAGCCAAGGTCCTTCATACATTGTGTGACGTGGTATCCAAAAACGGCAACCTGATGCTGAGCGTTCCGATCAGAGGCGATGGTACAATCGACGAGAAGGAGCGGCAGATCGTCGAGGAGATCGCGACGTGGATGGCCCGGTATGGAGAGGCGATCTATGCCACCCGCCCTTGGCGCCTACATGGCGAAGGATCGACGGCTGATGGCGGTGGCGCTTTCTCGGAGGGCGGCCAGACCTCCACTTACACCGCGAAAGACGTGCGTTACGTGACCCGCAACGGCGCAGTTCACGCGCTGGTTCTAGGGTGGCCTGCGGACGGCAAGGTGCGGCTGACTTTGCTGGGAAGCGGCAACCCCGTTGGTAGAGGCGAGGTACGTCGCGTGACGCTGCCAGGTAGCGAGGCACCTTTGCCATTCACGCGTTCGGCCGACGCGCTTGAAGTTCGTGTGCCTGATACCGGCCGGAACTCCATCGGGCTTGCTCTAGTCATCAACGGCGTTGGACTGACGACCTAAACGGGAGAGCTGCCGATCGGCAGCGCCGACACGTGGGCTCGCCTACAGCTGTCATCAGGCGCTTCAAACCTTTCCCAGAAAGGAACCTGGCCTGGGAACGGCGGACAACGGCGAAGAGTAGGCTACCCCCGCCGCAAGCAGCTTTCCCAAAAACCGTTCTCAAAACGTTTTCTCGAAATTGCGTCATCTCGACGGAGTTATGGGAATGAACGGTTCGCTCTTTGAATGACGCAAAACACATGATTTCCGACGGGGTTTGCTGCGGATCGTCGGCGTGGTGGCGACGGGACTGTCGAATGTACGGCAAACCCTGTCGCTTTGGTCGGATATGCGGAAACCAAGATCAGAGGGTTTTCCGACACCCCGACGCGTTACCGTATATCCGGGTCCGTTCTATGTACCCACCCCTGGTAAATGAGACGGAGCGCACTTGGTCCGTTGAAAATGGAGTGGAGAGGGAGGGTAACAGAAGGGTCGTGATGAGCGGCCTCAACCCTTCAATTTCAGGGACGATCAGCGATGGTCTCCCGAACAAAGAGGCCCTCACCATGGAACGCATTCTACTTTTCATCCGGGAGGCCGGGCAACAGGATGTTGTCGATTTTCACTCCGATGAAGCCTCTGCAAGGCGGGCGCTTGCGACCTATGTCAGGAAGCGGACAAAAGCGGCGTTACCGCATTCAGATAACGACGACGACGCCATCGCCGCCTATTTCGCGACACCAACCGCAGTCTACACCATCGTCGGCGTCGCCGGCGGTGCCCGCTGAGGGGTACGGGACGTGGCCATCATCGCCAACCGACCCTCCCAACAAATGGTCGACCTGGTCGGCACGCTTGGCGGCACCTGGCACGGCAACACTGCAATGTGCCGATGCCCGGCCCATGCCGACGGCACACCAAGCCTCTCGATCAGGCAAGGGGACCGTGGTCTGCTGGTAACCTGCTTTGCGGGCTGCGACGCCAGCGACATTCTGGCGTGAGCTGGACCGGATACCGATCGGGCTCCGGTATGAACCGCCCGTTCCGGCCCAGGCAAAGGGTACGGCCAACATCGACCGGCTGTGGAACGAGGCGGTGAGTGTCTCCGGTAACCTGGCCGAGCGCTACCTCGCCTCGCGGCGACTGTTGCCGGCGCCGACCGACGTGCGCTTCCACCCGAGCTGCCCGCTTGGTCCCAAACCCATGACCGTGTTCAAGCCCGCACTGCTGGTCGGGGTCCGTGAGGCGCAACGCCTGGTCGCCTTTCAACGGATATTCCTGAAAGTCGACGGAGGCTATTCCGAGAAGGCGACGCTCGGCACGCTTGGCACAGGGGCATGGCGTGGTGGCGGAATCGGTGCGACCATTGGCCTAGCCGAAGGATTCGAGACGGCGCGGGCCTGGTCCCGGATCCACGGACTACCTTGCTGGGCAACGCTCGGCTCGCGCCGGCTCGATCTCGTGACGATCCCCGACAGCGTCACCAAGCTGATCCTCGCTGGCGATAATGATCTCGCCGGACGCCGTGCGGTGGCGCGAAGCATTGCTCGCTTCGCATCCGACAGTCGTGTCATCCAGGTCGATTACCCGGTGGACTACAAGGACTGGGCCGAAGCGCTCGAAGCGGCAGAGAGGGGAGAGGGAGGGAAGCGGTGAGCTGTCGGGTTGGCAGCCAAACCTGAGGGAACCTGCCATGTTCGACCTGCTCGATCTTCCGCCCGTCACCGATCAAAGCGCAGCGGCACGAATTGCCGCCTTACTCGCATCGGGCACGCCGATCGCCCGCCGCGATCTTAATCAGGCGATGACCGCGGCATTCGGCGGATCGGATGCCGACGGCCATTGGACGCAGCGCGAAAGTTTCGAGATGCTCGAACACGGCATTGCGCTCCATCTCGCGTCACGGCCGTACCAGCTCACTGGCTTGGCGGACGTGGCACAGGCGTCGGCGATCATGGCGATGCTGCCAACCCAGACGGTGCGCAGCGAGAAACAGATCGACCTTCAGCAGTTCTCGACGCCGGTCGATATCGCGGCGATCGCCGTGCTGATGGCCGCGATCGACGCGGATGACGTCGTCCTCGAACCTAGCGCTGGCAACGGCCTCCTGATCATCCAAGCACCGACGTGCGCCAACCTGCAGCTGAACGAGATCGACACGAAACGCCGCGAACGCCTCGCCGGCCTCTTCCCGGATGCGATCGTCACGGGTCACGACGGCGCGGCGCTGGTCAGCCTGCACGCGCGACTGCCGAAGCCGACAGCGGTGATAATGAATCCGCCCTTCTCGCGCAGCGTCGGTCGCGGCGCCGACGATCTTGCCGCACTTCGCCATCTGCAGGCCGCGATCCGGCGGGTCGCAAAGGGCGGCCGGGTGGTAGCGATTATGCCCGACTGGTTCGCGCCAAGCGCACGGCTGAAAGCGGCCTATGAGGCGGTGCTGACCGGCTGCACGGTTCGCACCTCGCTGCGGCTTGAGCATTGCTACCGCAAGCACGGCACCGATATCGCGGTTCGGCTCTACGTCATCGACAAGGTGGCAGGCGGCACCTCGCACACTGTCATCCAGCGCAGTTCGGTCGCGGGTTTCCTCGACGCCGTAACCATCCCGCCGCGAGCCTCGTTGGTGGCTGATACCCCGATAGCGGCACTGCCGGTGCCCAAACCCAGCCTGTTCGGCGTGGCGCGGAAGGCCCAGGCGACGATTGCCCGCACCTATCATGCGCCGGTGCGTAACAACGTACTCCCGGTCACCTATAAAACCCTAGCGACCGCCGCGCCGCTGGCCGACCAGGTCGGTTGCTATCTGCCCTACCGGCCAAGCCGGATCGTGTTCGATGTCGCCGGCGACCACCCGACCGCGCTGGTGGAATCGGTAGCGATGGGCTCGATACCCGCACCGATCCCGACGCACATTGCCCACCTCCCGGAGCGGACCGTGACGGAGCGGATGCTGTCCTCCTCGCAGCTCGAGACCGTGGTCTATGCGGGCCATGCCTGGGGTCAGCTGCTCCCCGGGTCGTTCAAGCCTGCCGAGGAAGGCGTCGGACTCACCATCGATCCCGAGGGCAGTCGTTACCGGAAGGGCTTCTTTCTGGGCGATGGCACTGGGGCGGGCAAGGGCCGGCAGGTCGCGGCATGCATCCTGGACAATTGGTTGCAGGGCCGTCGCCGGCATATCTGGGTATCGAAGAACGAGCCGCTGCTGGAAGATGCGCGTCGCGACTGGACCGCGCTCGGTGGCATGTCCGGGGACGTACAGCCGGTCTCTAACTGGAAGATCGACCAGCCGATCAAATTGGACGAGGGCGTGCTCTTCGTCACTTACCCGACGCTGCGCTCGATGCGCTGCGACCATAGCCGCCTGCTGCAGATCCTTGATTGGGCAGGCGCAGACTTCGACGGGGTGATCGCTTTCGACGAGGCCCACGAGATGGGCGGCGTCGCCGGTGGCGAGGGTGCCATGGGCAAGAAGGAAGGGTCCCAGCAGGGCATCTGCGGCGTGCTGCTTCAGAACAACCTGCCCGGCGCCCGGGTCCTCTACGCCTCGGCAACCGGCGCATCCGATGTGAACAACCTCGCCTACGCGGTGCGGCTTGGCCTGTGGGGACCTGACACCGCGTTCGCAGACCGTGAGGCGTTCATTGCCGAAATCCGTAAAGGCGGGATCGCGGCAATGGAACTGGTAGCCCGCGACCTGAAGGCGCTTGGTCTTTACACCTCGCGCGCGCTGAGCTTCGCCGGCGTCGAGTACGACGTGCTGCGCCACGCACTGACGCCAACGCAGATCGAGATCTACGACACCTATGCCAAGGCCTGGAGCGTCATTCACCAGAACATGGAGGAGGCGCTAGAGCTGACCGGCGTCGTCGACGGGTTCGAAAAGACGACGCTTAACAGTGGTGCCAAGGCGTCGGCTCGCTCGGGGCTGGAATCGACCAAGCAGCGCTTTTTCGGGCAGGTCCTGCTCTCGATGAAGCTGCCGACGGTCATCGCCGCGGTCGAACAGCATCTGAAGGCTGACCAGTCCGTGGTGCTGCAGCTGGTCACGACCGCGGAGGCGATCCTAGATCGCCGCCTGGCTCAGATGTCGGCCGACGAGCGCGCGGACCCGACGATCGATTTGTCACCGACCGAGTATATTGCCGATTATCTGATGCGGGCGTTCCCCACGCGGCAGATGCAGACCTATACCGACGATACCGGCACCGCGCGCTCGGCACCGATGAGCGATGAGTTCGGCAACCCGGTCCATAACCCCGACGCGCTCGCTGCCCGCGCCCAGATGCTCGAGCACATCTGTGCACTGCCTCCGATCAAATCCGCTCTCGACGCACTGATCGAGCATTTCGGCACCGACATGGTTGCCGAAGTGACGGGGCGGTCGCGGCGTCTCGTACCGACGTCGGACGGTCGCCAGAAGATCGAGACCCGCTCAGGTCGGTCCTCCCAGGTTGAGGCCGCGGCGTTCATGGCTGGTACCAAGCGAGTGCTGGTCTTCTCAGACGCTGGCGGCACTGGGCGCTCGTACCATGCCAGCCTCGATGCAAAGAACCAGCAGCAGCGCGCCCACTTCCTTCTCGAACCCGGCTGGCGTGCCGATCGCGCGATCCAGGGACTTGGTCGCACGCACCGTACCCATCAGGCGACGACACCGCTGTTCCGGCCGGTGACAACAGACTGCAAGGGCGAGCTACGCTTCACCTCGACGATCGCGCGGCGCCTCGACAGCCTTGGCGCCCTCACGCGCGGCCAGCGCCAGACCGGCGGGCAAAACCTGTTCGATCCGGCCGACAATCTCGAAAGCGAGTATGCCAAGGATGCACTCCTGACATGGTTCGCCCTCCTCGATGGAGGCAAGTTGACCAGCACGACGATGGACGACTTCTGCTCAGCCACCGGCCTCGAGTTGCACGACAATGACGGTGTCCTCAAGGAAGAGCTGCCGCCCATTCAGCGCTGGCTGAACCGTCTGCTTGCGCTGCCGATCGGCCTCCAGAACCTGATCTTCGACGAATTCCTGGCGCTCGTCGAAACCCGCGTCGCCGCAGCCCGCGAAGCCGGCACGCTCGATGTCGGCGTCGAGACGATCACGGCGGATACCGCGACGGTCCTCGACGACACGCTGCTGCGCACCGATCCCCTGTCGGGTGCGACCTCGCACCTTCTCACGATCGAGATCGCGCGCCGCAAGAATCCCATCTCGCTCGAACGTATCCTCGACCTCGCCAAATGGCAGGACGACGTCGCGTTCGTGGTCAACATCCGGTCGGGGCGCGTCGCCCTCCGGACCCGTGCGCGGTCGTGGATGGACGACGATGGTCAGCCGATCGCGCGCATCGAACTGCAGCGTCCCTGCCGGCGTGAGTATCTGCGCGAGGCCGATCTGCTGGAAACTGCATGGGACGTCGTCGACCGTGAGACCTTCGAGGCCAAATGGAGCGCGGAGGTCACCGAGGCGGCGGGTCAGGTCGATACCGAGACGATCCGGCTGGCAACCGGCCTTCTGCTACCAATCTGGTCGGCGCTGCCGCCGGACCATCTCGCGGTGAACCGGATTGCGGACGCCCATGGCAATTCGTGGCTAGGCCGCCTCGTATTCGACCAGCACGTTGTTCAGCTCTACACCAAGCTTGGTATAGCCAAGACCGACGATCTGCCCGTCGATGCAATCGCTCGATCGGTCCTTTCAGGCCGCAGTGTCGACGTCGTGCGGCCGTTCCCGATGACGCTCCGGCGCTCGATCGTGAACGGCAACCCGAGGGTGGAGATCGTTGACGCACCCGCCTCGCAGTTGCCTTGGCTGAAATCGCTCGGCTGCTTCACCGAGATCATCGCCTACCGGACCCGCGTCTTCGTGCCGGCAACCGATGCCGAGACGGTGCTCGGCCGCGTCCTGAAAGCCGCCTGAGCAGCCCCAAGGATACAAATCATCCCAAGGGGACGAGGCGGCAAGGAGAGGAAGGGGGGAGGAGATGGGTGTTCGGAAAAGATTCCGGATGCTCAGAAACGAAGGGTGATTTCCCATGATCCAGTCCGTTAAACTCTCGAAGCTCCGCCTCTCCGCCAGCAACGTCCGCACCGCCCCTGATGAATCGTTGCAGATCGAGCCGTTCGCAGCCGACCTCGAAGCCCGCGGCGTCCTCCAGAACCTGCTCGTCACGCCGGTCTCGCGGCCACGCGGGACGTTCGAGGTATTCGATGGCGGCCGGCGCTGGCGTGCGCTCAACATGCTAGTCTCTCGCGGCGTCATCAATCCCGACGAGTATGACGTGCCGGTGCGTGTCCTGAAGGGTGACGATGCCGAACTAACCGAAACCTCGCTCGCGGTCAGCTTCCATCACATGAAACTCAGCCCGGCCGAGGAATGCCGCGCCTTCCAGCATTTCCTGAACGGCAGCACCGATATCGACGCTGTGGCCAAGCGCTTTGGCGTTACCCGCCGCTTCATCGACGGTCGCCTTCGCCTGGCCGATCTTGCCGAGCCGATCTTCTCTGCTCTCGCCAACGGCGAACTGACCCTCGACATGGCCAAGGCCTACGCCTCGACCGGCAGTCATGAGCGTCAGTTGCGCGTCTGGCAGACCTATAGCTCGATGGTTCACTACAACGCCGACGCCATCCGCCGCGTCATCGCCAACGACACGATGCGGGCCAACGATCCGATTGCGCTCCTGGTCGGCGTCGAGCCTTACGAGGCCGCAGGCGGCGTCATCGACCGCGACCTGTTCAGCAACGCCGGCGAGCGCTGGACCAACCCCGAGATCGCCCAGACCCTCGCGGCCGCGATGATGGAAGCGGAAGCTAAGCGTATCGGCGAGGAACGCGGACTTGCGTGGATCCGGCCTGTTGCCAGCCACAGCACCTGGGATGCGGCTCGCGGTCTCCACCGCATCGCCCTGCCGGTCCAGCCGATGTCGCCGGCCGAGGCACAGCGCGTAGATGAGATCGAGCAGCGCATGGGCGAACTGCAGCAGGAGATGGAGAACGACGAACTCTCCGAAGAGGCGTTCAACGCGAGCGACGCAGAGCATGATGCGCTTGGCGAGGAACTCGAAGCGCTGCAACGTCGCCCCTCGGTACTCCCCGCTGAACTCGTGTCGCGTGTCGGTGCGTTTCTGACGCTGTCGCAGACCGGCGCGATGGTCCTGGATGAGACCTATTACAGCGAAACGCCGATCCGCGTCACGGTGGTCGAGCCGGAGCCGGTCGAAAGTGGTAACGGGGAGACCGACGAGACGGACGACCGGGTTGCCGACGGCGAGGGCGAGGGCTCGGAACGGGTCCGGGCGGAGCCGACCTTCCGCATCGAGGAAGGCGCTGCGACGCCGGTGACGGCGGGCAGTCCCAAGGAGGTCGACCCCGATAACGCAGCGCCGGGCGGCAAAGCACTCAGCCAGGTCCTGAGCGACCAGCTCGCGATGCAGCGTCGCGATGTCCTGGCGGCGTCGTTGATCGCCAGTCCCGGCCTCGCGCTGGACTATATGCTGTTCGCCATGGTGGATGCACGGCGCGGCACTTCGTCGAATGACGGCACGACGATCAGCGCCCATGCCCCGCAGGATCCGATCCTGTCGACCAACATGCCGGGATCGCGCGCGCGCGACTACCTCGCCGAGGTACGGGACGGGCTCGATGAATCGTGGGGCGAGTCCGACAACAAGGTCATGCGGTTCGAGGCATTCCGCGCGCTCGGCGACGAGGTGAAGAGCGCATGGCTGGCGTACATCGTCGCGACGTCGCTGGAGGCCAAGGAGTCCTACGGCTCCAATCGCCAGAACCCGCTCCACGGCCGCATGGCCAGCATCCTCGAGGTCGAGGTCGCCAGCTGGTGGCGTCCGACGTCGGAGAACTTCTTCGACCGGGTTTCCAAGGGGTCGTTGATCTCGCTGCTTCACGAGGTCGGAGGCCCCGCGCTGTCGAGCCGTCACGCCAGCGAGAAGAAGACCGAGATCTCGGCATCGTGCCAGAAGCTCTTCGCTGGCGAAGCGATCGTTCGAGACCGACGTCAAGGAAGCTGCCCTGAAATGGGTGCCCACCGCGATGCGCTTCAGCGACACTGTCGTCGGGGGTGAGAGCGAGGACGACGGCGAGCAGGGAGATCTCGCGGACCTGATCGAGGCGGACAGCGACGATACCGGCGAGGACGATCTTGCCGCTTTGGTCGGTGACAGCCCGGACGATGTCGAGACGAACGGCAGCGCCCAGACCGAACTCGATCACCAGAACGATGACGATGTGAACGAGATCGTCGCGGCCGAATAGCGGCACGACGGTTCAATTCTGAGCAGCCTCACTGCCGGCCCGCGACCTCGCGGCGCCGGCAGTGCCTTTTCCTCACCGCTAACGAGGACAGCGTCATGACCGCTACAACCCGCGACATTGCGGCCGACATCACCGCCGCCATCATCGCACGGCTCGAAGCAGGGACCCTCCCGTGGCAGCGCTCCTGGTCGGTTACCGGCGAGGGCGGCAGGCCACTGCGCCATGAGGGCGTTCCGTACGCGGGCATCAACGCCCTGTGGCTTTGGGCGACCGCCGACACCTATGGCTATCGCAGCCGCTACTGGATGACCGCCCGTCAGGCACGCGAACTGGGCGGCGAGATCAACCGCGATGCCAGACCGTCTTTCTCCGTCTATGCCTCGACCTTCCGCAAGGCCGGAATGCCCAATCTGCTCGGTGCGACCGCTGACCAGATGATCCGCTTTCTGCGTTCCTATGTCGTCTTCAACGCCGACGAAATCGTTGGCCTCCCGGACTATTACTACCCGCGCGAGGTTGCACCGACCCCTTTGCTGATCTCAGAACGGCAGGATCGCATCGACGCCTTCTTTGCCGGTATCCCGGCCAAGGTCCGTCACGGCGGTGACCGCGCCTTCTTCCACCCAACCTTCGACTATATCCAGATGCCGCACACCGGTAGCTTCAAGTCAGGCGACGCATACGCATCGGTTCGGGCGCACGAGACCGTCCATTGGGCAGGCCATGCCTCCCGGCTCGATCGCACCTTCGGGAAGCGCTTCGGCGACAACGCATATTGCGTCGAAGAATTGGTCGCTGAGCTTGGCTCGGCCATGATCTGCGGCGATCTCGGTCTCCCGACCGAGCTGCACGACAGCCACGCCTCCTACCTCGCCAACTGGTTGGGGGTGTTGCGCGCCGACAAGACCGCGATCTTCCTGGCCGCGACTAAGGCCGAACAGGCCTTCTCCTACCTTCGCGCCTTCTCGACCGAGGCTGCAGCAGAAACGCGGCTCGCCGCATGAACCGGAGAACACGACATGGGCTGGCTCTCGATGACCACCGCCGGCATGGCCGGCCACCCGAACCCCAAGGCCTATCTGGACGACCAGTTCACCTACAGCCGTGCGCTGGATGGTGGCGGCACGCGCGGCATGCGCGTTATCGACAGCGCGTTCGTCGGAAACCGCGTCTGGTACGCAGCAGCTGAAATCATCGCAGACGACGAACCGCTCTACGTCATCGCACTGGTGTGTCTGGTGCGCTGGAACCCCAAGGCCAGGGACGGATACGTCTTTGCGTACAAGGACAGTGCGCCGTTGTGGCGCTGAAAGGAGTATCAGTAATGATGAGGTAAGTTGAGGAAACCTCTGCCCGCCAAGCTAACCTTGGGTTCGAAAGACCTGAAATCCGGAAACGGACAGGGGACAACAGCATGCTTGGAGCAAGGCCGAATGCGTTCCAGTCGTAAAGGAGCGATGCCGGTCAGGGCAAGACGCGTAAGGTGAAGGCTACACTGCTTAAATCCCAGTCTGCAGCGTTTTATATAGCGGAAGCTGGCGAAAGCGACTGACACGCCAGCCCCGGACGATGGCAAGAGTCTCATGTCTTGGCTCTTTGCTCCTCAGCCCGTCCGGCGCGCCTCTCGTCGAGGGGTTTAGTGGATGAACGGGACACCTAACCGCGTCGTATCTCCGATCAGTGTAACTACGGGATGCCCTAAACAGGCGGCTTCGGCCGACCTGCATGGGTACGGAGCCGCCATAGTACTCAAACGCCCGGGGTAATGCCTGGGACAGCTTCCCAGTCGGGGAGACGGTGCATCCGCATAAGGAACGGGCGACCGGGCCGAAAGCGGAGACCGCCGGGGGAAGGGCGGCAGTTGCGATACTTCAACCGAAATCATGGGGTGTGCTGATGCTACCTGAAACTGTGATGGCCCGGTTGGAGGCCATTCCCACGCTGGCAACGTCGGGCAAACGAGTGAATGGGCTTCATCGTCTGATGGGGTCTCGGCTTCTCTGGGAGCAGGGACTCAAGAAGATCGTCTCCAATCGGGGGGCGATGACGCCGGGTGTCGATGGCGAGACCTTTGCGGACTTCGGTCCTGAAGACCTCGACCCATTGATCGCCAGTGTGGTGGCCGGAGCCTACAAACCGAAACCAGTGCGTCGGGTATTCATCCCGAAAGGCAAGGGTAAGCGGCGTCCGCTGGGCATACCCACGCGCGACGACCGCCTCGTCCAGGAGGTGGCGCGCCAACTCCTCGAAAGGATCTATGAGCGGTGTTCTCGAACGCCTCGCATGGGTTCCGGCCGGGGAGATCGTGTCACACGGCGCTTGAACACGTTAAAGCCGTCTGGACGGGCGTGAAATGGCTTGTTGACGTGGATGTCGCTGGGTTCTTCGAGAACATTGACCATGACGTCCTGCTCAAGCTGTTGCGGAAACGGATCGACGATGAAAAGTTCGTTGGCCTGATCGGTGACATGCTGAAGGCGGGCGTCATGGAGGGGCGGACGCATAATCCGACCTACAGCGGCACTCCACAGGGCGGGATCGTTTCTCCAATCTTGGCAAACATTTACCTGCATGAGCTCGATGAGTTCATCGCAGGCCGGATAGCCGCCTTCGAAAAGGGAAAGGTCCGTGCCACGAACCCGGAGTACGGGAGAGTGGCAGCGCGCATCGCTAAAAGGCGAGCGCGGCTCAAGCGTCTACAGGCCAGCGATAGCGCTGACTTGGCAGTGATCGGGGTCTTAATCTCCGAGATCAAAGCTTTGTCGAAACAGATGCGTACCTTGCCGTCGCGAGACGCCATGGACGCCGGATATCGCCGACTTCGCTACTGCCGGTATGCTGATGATTTCCTTATCGGTGTGATCGGTAGCAAAGACGATGCGCGACGTATCTTCGCGGAGGTTGGGTCGTTCCTGACCACCGAGTTGGCACTGAGCGTATCCGAGGAGAAAAGCGGTATTCGAAAGGCGAGCGATGGAGCCGCCTTCCTCGGTTACGAGGTGCGAACCTATACGGGACGTCAATGGACAGTGCGGAGCCAGCGCGGCTCGCAGCACTTCAGCCGTCGGCCTCCGTCAGAGGTGATGCAACTCAGCGTTCCTTGGGAGAAGGTTTTCGGGTTTGCCGCAAGGAAGGGGTATGGTGACATGGCTGTATTGAAGGCCAAGCATCGAAACATCCTTCTTAGCTGTAGCGATGTCGAGATCGTCCTTGCATATAATGCCGAACTGCGGGGGTTTGCGAATTACTACGCATTAGCGAGGGACGTGAAGCAAAAGCTCAATAGGCTGGAGTTCATCCAACGCTGGAGTATGTTCAAAACCATGGCCAGCAAGCACAAGAGTAGCGTACGTGCTGTTGCCGCCCGTATGAGGTCGGGGCAGGAATATCGCGTCGATTATGTGGTCGACGGCCAGCCTCGGTCGGTTAAGGTCTGGAAGCTGATGTACTTGGACCGTGGGTGGGTAGATAAGGCCAAGGTGGATATCCCACCGCGGACTCAAATCTATTCCGATTCACGGACGGATTGGGTTGATCGTCAGAACGCCAAGCAATGCTCGGCGTGCGGGCGGACGGACCGTCCGTGTCAGGTTCATCACGTCGAAGGGTTGGCCGATATTGCACAACGTGGTTTCGCTGCGGAGATGAAGGCTGCGCGGTCACGCAGGACGAGAGTCCTGTGCGACCTGTGTCATGTTGACCTACACCGTGGACGCTTGTCCGATACCCGGAACATGAATGGTATTATCGCAGCGGAGAGCCGTATGCAGTGAAAGCTGCACGTACGGTTCGGCGGGGGGGTCAGGGCTGACTCTTTGAGCAGCACCAACCCTACCCGACTGGAGGAATCGATGGGACCCTGCGAGGCCGGATGCCCTGCTCGGATCCTGCGTCTCCTGTCACCGACATCCAAGGAAGGCGCCCTCGATTGGCGGCGACGTTGCCTCGTGCGGCTCAGGCTGCATGCTCGCCGAATTGATAACGGTATGCGGATCAAACTTCCCCGCCCGATTTCGTTCAGCGACGGCCATAGCGGCACCGAGTTCATCGTCGTGAAACGGGGCGAGAAGATCACCTTCCGGAGCGACAAGGGGCACGGCCACTACCGCATCTCGCATTTCCGAGACCTGGCTTGGTCTATCGTTCCGGAAACCAAAGTTCACCACACCGTCTTCGCGGCCCCTACCGCGTGTGCGACACCAGCATAATGGATAGCCCCATGTCTGCCGACACTCCCCTCTCGCCGCTGCGCCGTGTGCTGTGCAGCAGGTCCAACGCCGTCAGGGTCGCCGCATGGATGCGCCTTGACGGGATTCACACCGACATTGTCGCTACGGCTGAGCCGTTGCAGCCGTGGCTGATCGTCGAGACGACCGCCGCCCTGATCGAGGGCGCCCGAGCATGCGCATGACCCTTGTCCTCGCTCTCGCCCTCGCCGCCTGCGGAGGGGCCGCCTCCCAGGCCGAAGACACAGCGATGATCCGCGCTGACGGTCGAGCGATCGACGGTGACACCGTATCGTTCGACGTCCGGATTTTTGGGGCTGATGCCTTCGAGAAGCGGCAATCGTGCCAAAATGCGAATGGCTGCTGGCCGTGCGGCAAGGCGGCGCAGGACTATGCGTCGAAGCTCCTGAAGTCAGGAAGCAGCACGATCCGCCTGACGGGCAAGCAAAGCTACGGTCGTCCGATCGGAACGGTCGAGATCGGGGGCCAGGACCTTGGTGAGAGCATGATCGCAGCGGGGCTTGCCGTACCCGCGACGAGCTTCCTGAAGAGCGACCCCGAGCGCGCCCAGCGTTATCTCGCCGCTTATGAAAGCGCCGAGGCCAGACGTGTCGGAGTGCATGCCGGCTACTTCATCGATCCGGCAAAATGGCGTCGCGGCGAACGCCTCGCCTGCGAGAGCCGGGGCCGAGGCCGTCCGGACCGCTGAACGTAAGGAGGGAAGGGGGAGGGGAAAGGCATCGATCAAGGAGACGATCATGCCCGCTTTTACTTCGACCCCCGCGCCCGTGCATACGCTTTGGGACACGCCCGACACCGCGATCCAGCGTTTGCCGGGTATCTGGTTCGTTACCACCCCTTCGCATGGTGGCTTCGTCCTCTCGGATGAGCGTCAGGCGGCGATGCCCGATGCGCTGCGCCTCGAGCACATCTACTACGAGGAAGACGTCAACTGGTCGCTGGTAGTCGTCGGCTTCGAGACCGAGTTCGCCGTACTGAAAGACCCGCTGTTCGATATCGAGCGCGACCTTGCCCATCAGACGGCACGTCACTGGCGACCGATGCAGTACGGTGCCTTCACCGGCGAGGTTATCAGCCCGAGCGATAGCTACGTCCTGAAAAAGGTAACGCTCTACGAGGCCGCGATCGGAGAGATTGGGGTGCGCTCAGCGTCCGGAGATTGGGCCGACTGGGTGCCCAAAGGCAAGGTCGGCGTCACCGGGCAGCGCATCACCGGCTGCGATCACCTGGGCTTCGCACAGTATGAAGGCCCGGACTTCAAAGGCCTTTGTGATGCCGCACGCTACGACAGCTCCCGCCCGCTCAACACCTTCGCGGCACTTGATGTCGAACTGGTGCCGTGACGATCGAAAGCGTCGTCGCCCTACCCCCTCTGGGCAACGGAGGGGAAGGGGGCCGACTAAAGCCGAAAGATGTTGCCAAAAATCCGGCAACATCTCTCCCGTGACGTGCCCAAGCGCCCAGCCCTGAGGGGCTGACGATACGAGCGCGAACCGGGTGTCGCGGGAGAAGAGAGGGGGGTGAAGAGTGTGCGCCAGAAAGCGCACGGTCCTCATTCGGAGCATGCGTCGATGATTTACGATGTGCCTTTCCGCCACCAACAAGCGCTGGACCCGAGCGGCCTCACCACCGTCATCGCGACACTGCACGCGATCGAAAAAGCGGTCGAAGACTGCCGCAATGCCGGCGTCGATCCCAACAGCGACCCCGCGGTAGTGCTGCTGGCGCGTCACATGGCAACGGTGTCGACCAATCGTGCGCCCCGCGACGTACTCCGCCACGCCTGCAGGCGCCGCCTCACAGACCTGAAGCGGTTCCCGACGCTGCTGGCGCTCGCAATCCGCGGCGTGGAATATGATGCCTGCGCCAAGGAGCGTTTTCATATCGAAGCGACCGAGGCGATGAATGCCCTCGCCGTCTGCATTGGCCTGTCACCAGGGACATTCGAGGTGGTGTCGCTTCAGGGCGAACGCGACGGATCCGGGCATGTCCTGCTGGCGGCCGGGGAGTTTGCCGTCAGCGTCAGGATCGGCGCACGCCACCAGGGTCGTGAGGTAGCGTACCGGGGGGTCTGCGATAGCACGAACCCGTCCAACCGCTACGCGCCGATGGCCGATCTGCTGAAGCCGGACCGCTTCGCTGCTCGCCTACGTCGCGATCTGTCGATCGCCGTCCGACCGGTCGCGCCTGTCGACCAGGTCCTGATCGCCGCCTGAAGGAGTGATGCCCATGCACATCCAAGACGCGCTCGCGGTTGCACGAGCTGACGCCACGCGCATTGCGCACTTCATAGAGCGACGGGAGCGTTTCCTTGATGCGCTCGACTGGTCGATGCTCACAGACGATCACGCACGCCAGTCGGCGATGCTCGACGATCTGCTCGAGGGGGATATGGCCGATGCCATCCTTTATATCGACTGGCTGGTCGAGCGTCTGACTGGTGATGCTGAACAGGTCCCCGGCGTACTCCGCTTTACGCCGCATCCGCGCCCGTGGCAGCTTGCGTGGATCACGCTCGCTTCCTGACCAATTGGGGGATCAACTGATGAGCCGTCATACTTTCACCGGCAACGCCGGCACCACCGTGGCGATCGGCTTCGACCGTCCGCTAGGTACCTTTTTCGTTCAGGTTCTGCGTCCTCAGCCGACTCTGAAAGGCGAAGATGACATGGTCGAATGGCAGGGTACTGAGCCCGACGAGCTACCAACCGCAGCAGCGGCGATCGAGATTGCTGCCCGCTACGCCGACCTGCCGGAAACGCTCGGCGCCACGCTTGAGACCGACCGCCTAAAGACGCTGGGATCTGTCGACGGACCGGCGCAGCGTGCGGTGCGCCCGTTCCTTTATCGATCCTGAGCAACCCGCTTCGCGGCGGTTAGAGGGAAGGAGGATGGGGTTTGAGTCGATCCAGGTGGATCGATGGAGATACCCCATGTCCTACATTATCGATATTGGTGGCGCACCGACCAACGAGGACTGCGCCCAACTCGGCCAGACGCCGGACTTCGACGCGGTGAACACGTTCGAGGTCCTCGCCTACAAGCTGGCGATCATCGCGCGTCACGGTATGCCGCCTGCCGGCTGCAAGCTTGGACCGCATACGAACCGGCATGACTTTGGCGTCTATCGGACGCTTGCCCTCCACATAGAGGACGAGGAAGACGAAGCCTTTCAGGCGTATGCCGCGGCCGTAGAGGAAGGTCTGGGGTCATGGCTCGAGGCCGGATTTACGCCCCCGGTCATCTACGCTGGTTCGGTCGCCACGATCGAACGCCTTGATCACGTCGAGCTGGTGATAGGTGCGCTGCTGACGACGCGGCCAGACGCTGACGGGACGTTCCCGATCGCCGACTTCGGTATCCTTTACGGCCACCTCGCAGCGGCCTTTCCGCAACAGGCGGAGGCCGCACGCCAACGTCTGACCGCAGCATAATCCTGCCCAACCCCTGAAGGATTGAGCCAATGCTGATGCTGCAATCGCAGCCCACCGGGATCGTCCCGGCGGGAGCGTTCCCCCTTGTCCGGTCACCGCGTGGCGCCGAGGCCGTAGAGCCGGACTATTTTGATTCCACCGATATGCGTTGCTGGCTGACGCGTGGACGTTCGGTCGAACAGGCTACAGAGCTGGCCTTAATCTGGCGATCCTATCCAGACTTGCCACCCACGGCGCCACTGGAGGAACGGATGACACGGGGACGCGAACGTATCGCGGCGATGAAGCCATTGAACGACGCGATCGCCACCAGGACGGAGGCCGAACGGCAGATCCGGAACTTCGTCTTGATGGAATCGCGTGCCCAGGAAGGGACGATCGTCGATAGCGAGATTGCGATCCTGCGTGGTCGGGATCGCTACGGCTATGACTGGGATCTTGCCGTTGCCTACGCGAGCGGCTGGACCGCGGCCGATGCCGGTTGGGAGCATCGCTTTTGCGCCGATGGCTCGCGTAGAGAGGATGCCAAGCGCGAGGCCTATGACCGTGGTTTTGCCGATGGTGGCGGTGACCAGGCCGACTTGTTTGACGCCGCCCGCCGCAGCAACCTCGCCGCCATTCGCCGGGATAATCAACGCCCGGTAGCGCCGCTATCGCCAAGGGCACGACCGGCGCCGAGCAGCTGGTCCAAGCCGAACGATCATGCCCGCCCAACGCGGTGGTCGCGGCGTCTGCTGATCGTCTCTGACGCCACGATCGAAGAGGTGACGCCGGGGTTGATGCGCGTCTCGAGTCTACGCCTCGTTGATGAGATCCGCGCCCGACCAGGCAGCGAGGCTATGACGATCGTCACGATCGACCGCCATGAGGGCTTCGTCGTGAACGGATGCCCGGTCGAGACGAAGGTGCCGATCGCGGCTTCGCGCGCCGACGAAATCATCGCGGATCCGAGCCACGGCGATGCCCTCCGGGCCATCCTTAGTGGACACGAGATCGATGACGTCCTGATCGCGGTACAGGGCGACTACCTTCGCATCGTCGACGCCTTCGCAAGCGCACTGCCGCTGTGTGCGAACATGGAGCGATCGCAAAACTCGCTTCTTCAACAGCGGGCGCATCTGCGCTGCTGGCTCGACCGCGGCTATGACGGGACCGACAATCTTGGCGCCGGCCACATCCGTTGGGGCAAGGCGATCAAAGGCCTGACCGGCAAGCTCGGTGAGTTCACCGCCCGCCATGTCGGTCCAGCGCCGCGCCGCGGCCACCTGATCCGGATCGAGGCCGAAGGAGGCATGCTTGCCGAAGGCTATGCCACCTCCACCGGCGAACGTCTCGCTCCCGAGATCACCGTCTCCAACAAGACGAACATACGCCGCGAAATGGCAACGGCCCTGCGCGCCTTTGGCGGCGCCACCCGCCTGATGGACGCCTGCAGTTGACGCCGCGGGACCCGCTTTTCCAACCTTACTCAAGAGGAGACCACCATGCCTGACATCCGTGACCTGCCCGTGATGACCAAGGCCGAAGCCGAGGCCATCGGCTTTGCCGGCTTCAACGACGTGCCGCACAAGGTCATCGACCTGCCGGACGGCGACTTCACGCTCAGTGCGAAGACCAGCGACGGTCGCCGCGTCACCTTCAGTTTCCGGCCTCACAGCCCTGACGGGACGGCCAGGTTCGTCGATATTCAATTTCACGATCGCGGGACGACGATCCCGAGCGCCGATGGCGGCAACATGCCGACGTTCAACGCCTTCGCGATCACCAAGGGCGGCCGGCATATTGTCGATACGCGCGCTCTCACTGAAGGTATCAAACCCTCGATACTGGTGCTGCTGATGTACACCGCCGAGGAAGAACGGGCACGCGCCGCGATGCTGAAGAGCGAGACGCCCGGCTAACCAGCCAAGCGGCGCAGGAGAGGCCGCGATACCTTCCATTTCACCAACTGTGCGCCACAGCTCTCGGTTTTCAATCAGCGATTCTGGCTGTGCCTCGAGGATTATATCCTTAGCAATACGCGTCGGGTCGGCGAACGTGCAACCGTCTTTACGGGGCCAGTCTTCGGGGGCAATGATCCGGTGTACCGCGGCGTCGCGATCCCGCTGGCCTATTGGAAGGTTGTCGCATTCATCCATGACGACGGTCGTCCATCGGCATGCGCGTATCTGATCGATCACGATGTCGACCTGGACGCGCAGTCGCTCCTGTTCGGCGCGTTCAAGACCTATCAGCGATCAGTCCTCGCGATAGAAGGCCTGACGAACCTCGACTTTGGGTCGTTGCGGGAGTTCGACGGATTTTCGAACGAGGAGAAGGCGACCGGCGACGCTGTCCGGGTGCTGATTACCGAGGCCGAAGAAATTAGGCTTTAGCGCCCGCAAATAGCGCTGTCCTACAAAGAACATAGATGGAACATCGGTAGTCGGATCAACAAGGAGAGTCGGACAATGACCGACATGATCGACGGCCCCATGCTTGTAGGTATCGCAGCGCTCATCACCAGCGTCGTCAACATCATTACGGCTGTTCGCACGCGTGATCGGCCAGCGGACCGTTCGCGTGTGCGGACGATCCCGCGGCGTAGAAAAAGAAGAGAGAATCGCAGTTTAGGCGCATGATGCCTGAAAGCCCGAAGGAGACCGTTATGCGCTGCCGCGTCATTTCCCTTCTGCCCGTACTGACAGCCCTGCCTCTTCTGGCGGGATGTGCGACAAACGCGATTCAGCTCGAAACCGCCGGGACTGTTCAGGCCCGAGGCCGGGAGGCAGTCCTCGCCACGACGGCCTATTTCGACGCGATAGAGCTGCGCCGTCGGGAGGCCGCTGCAGCGCTGGTTGCGAGCGATCCAAGCTGCCTGCCGGCGACCCCGCTGCGCATCCAGGTGCCTACGGCACCGACCGTCCCGCCCGCACCTCTATGTCTTGCGAACGAGGCACCCGCCCCTGGCTATACGGCGTTCGAAATTGACATCGGGAGCAGTCCACGAGCGGTACTGGAACCACGTGTCGCACTGCTCGCCGCAATTGGTGGATACGCTGATGCGCTAGCGGCCATTCTCGACGCCCCCAAGACCGACGTATCGGCCGAGATCACTGCCTTTGCCGATCAAGCCGACCGGCTGGCCCGGTTCGCGAACTTTGTCGCCGGCACTGACCTGCCAAACGTCAACGCCGCTGTCGCCCGCGAACAAGGGCAGAGCGTGGTTGCGCTGATCGCGTTTGCCAACGACCTCGCGCGTGAAGCGCGGCAAACCCGCAATGTGCGCGCATTGGTTGTCGAACGCGGCGCCGTCGTCGATCGCGCACTGGCATCGCTGTCCGTTCAGGTCCTGACCTGGGGCAGGGGGGCGGCGCGCAACGCCGACGATCTCTACAGCAACGCGCTGTTCCGAACCTACCTTCGCAATCGCACCAGTCTGACGGCCGAACAGCGCGAGCAGCTTGCCGCCCGTGTTTTCGCCGCCCGCGAGGCCGCAAAGCAGGGCCCCTTACGGGCGGCCGAGGTGGCAGACGCGATTGATCTCACCGCAAAAGCCCAGGCGGGGCTGCGGGATGCCTTGGCAGGTCGCTTATCGCCGCAGCAGCGCCGCGCCGCGGCTCGACTGAACATCGATCGTATCACCCGCGCGCTCGGATTGATCGCGTCGATCGCCACCCCCGCCTGAGGAGGATCCGATGACCACCTTTACCGAGGCCGTGAGGGCTGCAGACGCGCTTATCGATCAGCTTCAAGGACTGACCGAGGACCCCCGCTATCTCCCGCGCTTTTTCGATACGATATTCGGCTTACGCACGGCGCTCGGTAACGAACGCGATCGGATCGCTTCGTTGCACAGCCCCGAGGCCGTGGACCGACCAGAATTCGCGACGATCCTGGATCGCTGCGAACAAGCGACGACGATCGGCGCCGCGCTTACACCCAGCGATGCCGAGGTGTCGCGGTACGCGGCAGCCGTACAACGCGCGATTGCGGCTTTGACCAATGAAGGGGTGGCGTCCTCTCAGCCAGCCCTGCGCGGCGCGCTGCGCCTTCGACGAGTATCAACGCCGCAGGTAAGACCTGGGCACCGGCCTGATCCAGCGCCCGAGCCATATTACACCAGTCTTGTGAAGCTATTCCCTGTCGAGGCGGTAACGCTTTACCCCCTCGCCATAGGCATCGCTGGCAACGACATCGTCATTCGCTTGATCCTGATCGCCGTCATTACGCTGTTCGTCATCGCACTGCGCTGGTTTGGAACGCAGGAGGAGAGTGGGGGAGATGCAGATGTGCTGGCGATTGGCGTGTCGGTCATTTCGTTCGAGCTCTACGCCGCCTCGCTAGGCGGGTTTGGCTACCTCCCGGGCGGCCCGGCGCAGACCAGCCAGTTCCTCGCTTTCATCACCATCATGTGGGTTGCGCTCGTACCGTTCGCGCTCCGCCACTCCCGCCGCTAATCGATAAGGAGCCACGATCATGTGCATGTCCACGCATCGGCATTCGCTTCACTGCATCCTGCCACCCTACATCCTTTCCAAGATCGCCGAGAACGGTTCGCCTGCGTTGCGCGCCATGGCGATGCACAGTCTGATGATCGACCCGACCATCCGGATCGTCCGGGCCAGTACGGCCGGCCCCGTCACCGGAGATCTCGCCCGACGGCGGTCGGCTGCGGGCAACATCCTTGTCCCCAGTCCATTGCGGACAATCCGTGACGCCGGGGGCGAGCCCGAGGCGCCGGGTTCTGTGGTCGTGCGGCGCGAAGGGGAGGGACCAACGGGCGATATCGCGGTCGACGAGGCGTATGATGGCCTGGGTGCAACGTTTGCGCTGTTCTGGGAAGCCTATCAGCGCAACTCGATCGATGATGCCGGGCTGCCGCTCGACGCCACGGTCCATTACGATCAGGACTATGACAACGCCTTCTGGGACGGCACCCAGATGGTGTTCGGCGATGGCGATGGCGAGCTGTTCAATCGCTTCACGATTGCGCTCGATGTGATCGGCCACGAGCTCACCCACGGTGTTACCGAGAAGGAGGCAGGGCTCGCCTACTTCAACCAGTCGGGCGCGCTCAATGAGAGCATCTCCGACGTGTTCGGCAGCCTGGTGAAGCAGAAGCTCCTCGGCCAGACGGCCGACCAGGCGGACTGGCTCATTGGTGCCGGACTGCTGACCTCGGCGGTCAAAGGCGTCGCGCTGCGGTCGATGAAGGAACCCGGCACAGCCTATGACGATCCCGTCCTCGGCAAGGATCCGCAGCCTGGCCACATGGACGATTTTGTTCGCACCAATCAGGACAATGGCGGTGTTCATATCAACTCCGGTATCCCCAACCGGGCCTTCTATCTGGCCGCGACGACGATCGGTGGAAACGCATGGGACCGCGCCGGTTGGATATGGTACAATGCGCTGCTGGACCCCAATACGCGGGCCAACACGGACTTTGCCGGCTTTGCCCGTGTCACTATCGACGTCGCGGAGCGTTTGCACGGTACGGACAGTGCCGAAACGACAGCGGTCGCCGAAGCATGGACAGCGGTTGGAGTGATCTGATGCAGATGGGCAAGGCTTGCGACGAGACCGTAACGGGCGAAGCCCGGGTACGGATCGAGGGAGGCCTCGCCCATTTTCTTGGGCTTGCGAAGGAACAGACCATTTCGTTCGGCGACCTTGCAACGCCCGAGCGTCAGGAACTCACCAGCCTTGCCGATCAGGCTGACTTCTTCGGTTGCGAGCCATCGAACGATATCGCGAGACCGGATGCGCGCACGTATACGGTTGGCCTGACGATCAACGGACGAAGCCGGGAGATGCGGCTCGCAGAGCCGATCCGCGACCCCGCCATGGCGAAGCTCGTCTCTGTCGTTCGCCGCCTGAGCAAACAGCACGTACCCACACGGTGACGGTCTAACCAAACCCTGGAACTTACTGATCCTTTTCGGCGCGCTTGCGATCGGCCTTACGTGCTCGGCTGACGGCCGCTGCGTGTTCGCGCGCGCGCTTCTCCGACGGTTTCTCGAAATGGCGGCGCAGCTTCATCTCGCGGTAGACGCCTTCGCGCTGCAGCTTCTTTTTTAGAACGCGAAGAGCCTGGTCGACGTTGTTGTCGCGGACGATGACCTGCATGAAACCTGACTTTCGTAATTGCGTCGATGATTAACGCGCCCATGCCTATAAGCCCGGTAGGCATGTGCCAAGTGCATGATTAACTTGCCGGCTTTAATCGCAGTTATCTTGCGCGAACGTGATTAATCCGGCCCCCTGCGGGTACTGTTTATACGCCGCAGTCCGTGGGCATTGACACTGATCCACCAAGCTGGAGAAGGCCTCATGACCAATTCCGACATACCTGCCTATCGTGTTCAACTGCTACCGGCGCCGATGGTAATCGACGCTCATGGCCTCCCAGTCGCCAATTCCCATGTGGTCGAGATCGTATTTTCAGGGGACGCGATCGATACGACGCTGGGGAAGGTGAACACGATCGTCGGGCCTGGAACTGCCAAAATCATCGTTGAGGATGCGACGTACCGCGGGATCAGCCTTTGCTGAGTTTGCGCGCTGTGTAGCCTTCGGGCAGGGGAGCCTGCCAACCAAAGGAAGCAGCGATACATGGCGAACCGTCTCACGATTGATCAAGACAGCCTGGTCGACAACGACCGCGAAAAGCAGGTCGAGTTTACCGCCGACATCGATAGCGAGGACCGCGATTTTGCCGTGAAATACGCCGTTCTGCGTGAAGTGAGCGGCGACGAACCAGACAATGACGCCCTGGAATTGTTCGAGCGGTTCAGCGACGAGATACTCGATATCTGCGCCGATCTTGCCGAGCTTCGGCCAACGGCCAATCTGATAACAGTGACAGAAAGCGACCTCGAGTAGCAATCGCTCCGAGGCGCCCTTCGCCGCTTAAGGCAGCAGTCAGGTCAGAGTTGGCATCTTCAAGGCTCATTGAGGATACCAACTTCGGCATGTTTTTCAGTTCTCTACGGCGTTTGCAGATCGGTCTTATCGTTGCCAGCTTGGCATTCTGCCTGCCTGTGCAGGCTGCATATGCCCGATCACGCGTATCTGAGATCGTCGTCGATGCCTCAACCGGTACCGTTCTTTTTTCTCAGGCGCCGGATGCGGCGAGACGGCCGGCGTCGCTGACCAAGCTGATGACGCTCTATCTCGCATTCGAAGCGCTGGCCGATGGCCGCTTACGGCCAAGTGACCCTTTGCCGATATCCCGCCGGGCGGCCCGCCAGCCGGCTACGCATTTAGGCATAGCCGCAGGTGGGAGGATCACAGTCGGCAAGGCGCTGGATGCAATCGCAGCGATCTCTTCGAACGACTTGGCCGTTGCCGTGGCCGAACGCATTGCTAGCAGTGAGCCGAAATTTGCCAGAATGATGACGGCAAAGGCGCGCCAGCTTGGAATGCGGAACACGCGGTTCGCAAACGCATCCGGGCTAACCAGCGCCGGGAACGTGACAACGGCGAGCGACATGGCGAAGCTCTCGCGCGCCATCGTCAGGCGCTTTCCACGGCAATATGCCCGGTTCAGCAGACGTACGATTCAGTGGCGATCGCACCGCATCCGCAATCACAACCATCTGCTCGGTCGGGTTGCAGGCGTCGACGGCATCAAGACCGGGTACACGTCCGACGCCGGCTACAATCTCGCAGCGTCGGCGATGCGTCGAGGTCGGCGTATCGTGGTCGTCGTATTGGGCGAGACCAGCGTTTCGGCGCGTGATGCGCGCGTTGCCAATTTGATCGAGCTGGGCTTCACCGGAACGAGATCGAAGGCGCGTCGCATACGACGGCGGTAACTCTACGAACTGCCTTGGCATGACTCAGAGCCACGACAATCGTTCGGATCGATAATATATGTTATGTTAAATCAATGGCCTAGCGGTATGTTGGGCACCGATCTTGCATAGACCAACATGGGCACAAAGTGCTGCAGGCCGGCACCTTTGAACATCGTCACGTTGGCAGCCATCCTGCCGGAGATGTTCGTCTCCGCCGCATTGGCGGGCAAGGCCGTCCAGCGTTTCTCCAATTCATTATCGTCGCGATGCGCGGAGTTTTTCATTCCGTGTTTCCCTAAAATGGACGGCAGCTCATGTTGTGGGACGACAGTATCGGCGCGACCGATTTCGGCTGCTCGCAAATCGTAACAGACGATACGGTGGCATTCGCGACGCCCGCTTTCATCGCAATTGATGAGCGCCGGTTAGCTTGGTATATACATGGCATATGCAAGGAGTGTGTCGTGTCACAATCATCGTCGAACTTTGACGTGCGCGAAGCCAGGCTGTTCCGCAACAATCGTAGTCAGGCGGTTCGTATTCCAGCTGAGTTCGAGTTTTCGGGAACCCGGGTGCTCATTCATAAAGAAGGCGAAAAGCTCATAATTGAATCCGCACCCAAGGCGCGACTTGTCGACATTCTGAAAGGGCTAGCCCCCCTCGCCTCTGACGATCAATTCCCCGACGATCTCGATACGACGCTGCTCCCACTGAAGGCGGTCGACCTGTGACTGGCGCCCGCTACATGCTCGACACCAATATCGTCTCTGATCTCGTTCGAAATCCGCAAGGCGCGGCGTTTGACAAGATTGTCGAGATCGGGAGCGATAATCTGTGCGTCAGTATCATCACCGCAGCCGAGCTTCGCTACGGTTGCGCCCGTAAAGGCTCCCCTCGCCTTCTTCAGCAGGTCGAGGCCATCCTGAGCGGCCTCGACATCCTTCCGCTCGATGTCCCGGTTGACGTCGAATATGGCGGCATCCGTGCCGAGCTCGAGGCCGCTGGCACACCAATCGGTCCCAACGACCTCCTGATCGCGGCCCATGCCTATGCGCTAGGCGCCACGCTGGTCACCGCCAATGTCGGCGAGTTCGCCCGCGTTCGGAGTCTTAGCGTGGAAAACTGGCTCGCCTGACACCTGCGCGGCCTGCATACAAAAACGGGGCCGGAACCGATAGCAGCGGTCCCGACCCGTCGATCGAAGGATCCTCCGTCGAAACGGTGGATAGACTGGCTTAACGCATCTGCGTCAAATCCGGTCCACCACCCTCGATATACGGATCGTCGTCAATTTCCCATGAACGAGCCTTTCGGCCGTTCCAACCGCCATACGGCACTTCACCCGAAGGACTCCACCCCCGAAGGGACATCAACATGACCGTCATTGCACTTTCAGCCCGACGCAATTCACTGAGTTCACTCGAGAACGCCTACGCCGTGGCTATTCAGCTTCGTGAGAGCACCGGCGTCGACCAGTTTGTGGTCCGCACCGACAATCCCATTCAGCCTTTCCGTGTCTCCCGGTGTCGGCCACATCACCCGGAGAGTCTTCTCGCCCTGGTCGCTTGACCGGGCGACTATCGTCAGCCCTCAGTCGTCACGTTGGCCATGATCTGCGCAGCCGTCAGGCTCTCGCACAACTGCGCGTTCGTGGCGTAGATCACCGCGAGCTTCTGCTCGCGCATCACCATGCACATCCGACCACGACGGTACGTCAGGCTCTGCAACCAGGCGAGTTCGGTAATCGCCTGGTCGATAGGCGTGTCGTACAGAAGATACCAAAGCCGCATCTGGAACGGGCTTTTGTCGCGCAGGATCTCTTCGAGATCCTTGTGCCCCTCGGCACGGCCCATGCCGTTGCTCGTTTCGCTCGCAAGGGCGGTGAACGCTTCCAGCAATTCCGTGATCGCGAAATAGGCAACGTCGAGGCCGATCCCGATCGTAGCGCCTGCCAGCACCCGTCGATCGGTCGATATTTCGGGGTCGCCGTTCTCGTTGGTGCCGCTGTTGTTCAGCACGTCATATAGCGGGAGGTCATAGTCGTACCCCCGCATCATATCCTGTACTTTCATCATATCCTCCTTCGGGTGAGGTCTCGAATTTGGCGGGATCGTCATACAATCGAGCATTACCCGGTCGCATGACCAACATTGACATTTCCGCTGCCGGCAGCAATGTCTGTACGTCACGACAAAGAAGGTCAAGTCGCCAATGCAAACATTTTCCAGTCGCGACTTCAATCGCGAACCAGGTCGCATCAAGCGGGCCGCGGTCGATGGCGCAGTCATCATCACCGAACGCGGCCGACCAATCATGGCGGTCATGCCCTTTGCCGAATACGAGCGGCTGAAAACGCCTCCCGGTAACATTCTCGACGCCCTCGATATGGACGAGGTCGGGGACATCGAGGTGGACTTCAGCCGGGCAGCATCGTTCCCGCGTCCGACGGTCTTCGACTGATGTACTTACTCGACACCAACACCCTGTCCGAGCTGCGCAAGCGACGCAGTGGAAAGATCAGTGCAGCCGTCGAAGCGTGGGCCGGTAGCGTCGATCAGGCGGACATGTACCTTTCGGTCATCACGATCATGGAGATCGAGCTTGGCATCGCACTGCTCGAACGGCGCGATCCGCGGCAAGCCGGCATGTTGCGACTATGGCTGCATGACAAGGTTATGCCCGCCTTTGCAGGACGCATACTCTCCATCGACACCACGATCGCGCTGCGCTGCGCGCGGCTGCACGTTCCGGACACTAAGAGCGAACGCGACGCCTGGATCGCCGCGACGGGTCTCGTACACGACCTGACGATCGTGACCCGCAATGTCGCAGACTTTGCCGGCACCGGTGTGACGCTGCTCGATCCGTGGACGTTCAACGTCGGCCTCTGATGAAACGATCAAAGCTATGCGGCTCAGGCCCTTTCGCGGTTGCAATATGATCTTCGCAGATTCAGCATGGCGACGCCTTTCAGGCATCCTCTCCTAAAAACTATCAGGGTCGGCTCCCCGCCGGCCCTTTTTTTGTCTGCCGAACGCTGCCCGGTGCGCCTAGCGGTACCTTCGGCGACGGCTCGGTCTGCAAGGATCTCCCCGGGGTTGATGTCGCTATTTTCTGAGCCGTGCGCTCAGGATGCGGATTCCGATGATCGCGCGCAGCCATTCCGATTTGATGGCGCGCAGCGTTCCGATTTGATCGCGATCAGTTGCGGTCACTCGGTCGACATAGGTTGGGTGTCAGTTTCGTGAGGCAGGGTCAATCGCCGATGGACGCTTTGGTGCGCCGCAGGCTGTCACCTTCGAGTTCGACGCGGTGAGCGTTGTGAAGAAGGCGGTCCAGGATCGCGTCGGCATAGGTGGAATCGCCGATGGCATGATGCCACGACGCGGTCGGAAGCTGGCTGGTCACGATGGTCGACTTGCGGCCGTACCGATCTTCCAGGATCTCGAGCAGGTCATGCCGGGCCTGAGCATCCAGGGGCTGAAGGCCCCAATCATCCAGGATGAGCAGTTCGACGCTGGCGAGGCTCTTGAGCCTGCTGGCGATGCGGCCGTCGCCGCGTGCCAGGGCGAGCTCGTCGAGCAGACGCGTGAAGCGCACGTAGAGGACCGAGCGGTTGTCGCGGCAGGCCTTGTGGCCGATGGCGCACGCGAGCCAACTCTTGCCGATACCGGTCGGGCCACAGATCGCCAGATTGTCGTGCGCGTCGATCCACTCGCCGCTCAACAACGTTTCGAACAGCCGGCGCTCGAGACCGCGGGGGCTGCGGTAGTCGACATCCTCAGGTGCCGCCTGGTGCCGCAATTTGGCGTATCGAAGGCGCGCGCTGAGCCTCTTATCGTGCCGCCAGGTGGTTTCCCGGTCGAGCAGCAGGGCAAGCCACTCGGCATGGCTGAGCGTGGCGGCGTCACCATGCTTGTCGAGTTCGGTGAAGGCTTTGGCCATGCCTTGCAGGCCGAGCGCCTGCAGCTGGTCGAGGGTAGGATGTATCAGCATGAGCTATCTCCTCAGTGGTAGTATTTGGGTCCGCGGATATTGGGGTGGTCGACGCTCACCTCTCCGGCCGAGCGGGGGCGATGGAGCGGATCTGCGTCGAGCTTCTTCTCGAGGATGGATTTGACGGCGCCGTATTTTCGCGCGCCGATCTCGAGAGCGCGTAGCGACGCGGCGTCGACACGGACGGCACCGTAAGCGCGTGCCAGCCGCACTATGCCGAGACAGGAGCGGTAGCCCTGCTCGGGATGTGGCCGGTCGCTCAGGATCATCTCGCACAGCATCCTGACCGACGGGCCAAGCCGTCCGGCTTCATCAAGCAGGCGTTCGACCGTCCAGTCGCCGTAGCGACGATGGCTCGAGGGCATATGGTCGTTGATGGTGGTGTGATGGCCGTTGCCGGACCCGCGCATGTGGGACGCGACCCGCTCGCCCCTGAGGAAGATCTCGACGGTGCGCGCGGTCAGCCGCACCTCGACCTGCGCCCGGGCATGACGATAAGGCACCGAGTAGAAATGCTTTGCTGCCTCGACGTGATAGTCGATGCCGACTTTGCAGCGGCGCCACTCCGCCAGGACGTAGGGCTCAGCCGGCAATGCCTTCAGCAAGGGACGGTCGATTTCCTCGAACAGCTCACGCCGCGACCGGCCGAACCGGCGCATGACGCGGGCGTTCAACGCGGTCATCATCTCGGCCATGGCGGCGCGTAGATCGTCCAGGCCGTACCAGACCCGGTTACGAAGACGCCCAAACAGCCAGCGCTCGACGATGCCGACACAGGCCTCAACCTTGGCTTTGTCTCGCGGGCGATATGGCCGTGCCGCGAGTACCGAGGTGCCATAGTGCGCCGCGAGCTCGGCATAGGTGCGGTTCACCTGCGGGTCGTAAAGGCACGCCTTGATGACCGCGACCTTGGCATTGTCGGGAATGAGAAGGCGGGCCGCGCCACCAAAGAAGTCGAAGGCTCTGACGTGCGAGTCCGTCCAGTCCGGGAGGGTCTCGGTCCAGGTCGGCCACGCAAACGACAGGCTCGATGCGCCCATCACGGCCACGAAAAGATGAGCCTCGCGGATCTCGCCGGTCAGCCGGTCGACCACCACCGACACCGTGTCGCCAGCATAGTCGACGAACATCCGGTCGCCGCCCAGATGGGTCTGCCGCATCGTCACCGGAAGCCGCCCCTCCCAGGAGCGGTACAGCTCGCAGAACCGGGAATACCGGTAACCGTCGGGATGAGCCTCAATATATTCGTCCCACAGCACCTGCAGCGTAACGTGCTTGCGCTTGAGTTCCCGGTTCACGACCGCCCAGTCGGGTTCGTGCCGACCCCGCTCCGAGCCTCGCTTTGCCGCTACACCGTACAACTCGAGTTCGAGTGCCGTGTCGGTCAGCCCGTCTGCCAGCGGCCATTCCAGCTTAGAAGCGCGAAAGCGCTGAAGCATCATCCGGACGCCCGTGCTCCCGACGCCTACGCGCCGCGCTACCTCCCGCGAAGGAAGACCGGCATCATACGTCAGCCGTAAAATCTCGCGCACTTTGCGCATCGCAATTCGCTCCGTCGGCATTGGCTGCTCCTCGAAAAGAAGCAGCCTGCGACGACCGGATCACACCACCAAAACACTCCGCATCTGATCGCGATCTAATCGGAACGCTGATCGCGATGATCCCGGAATGCTGATCGCCATCATCTCGGAACGCTGATCGCCATCATCCCGGAATGCTGCGCGCGATGATCCCGGAATCCGCACTCAGGACCCGTGTCTCACGCGCGATCTGCTCTTCCATCATTGGCCAGATACCCCGCGCCGCGGCACAATAACCAGACCAGTCCGCCTCGATCGACGCCGACGTCCACTGTGCAATATGTGCCTTTGAAAACATCCGCTTGGTTGCGGTCGCAAATAGCAACTCGGACAACTCCGTCCGGAGATCATCATCGGCATTCTTGAGCAACGATGGCACAACCTCTTCGCTGACAAACCGAGACCGCGCCAGGCTAGCCGAAATCAGACGCTCCCGGACCTCCGCTAGCTCACGACTGCTCGGATTTTCCTTGCCGCACTGCCTCCTCACCTCGCTGAGACCAGCCATGATCGTTTGATGATGCTCTTCCAATGTGCGGAGCATCGCTTCCGAACTCATCTGCGTACCCTTTTCCTTGCCGGACGATATTACACCGCGATCCACACGATTTTGCATCTTCGGCCAGCGTCGATGCGACGTTCGCCCTTCTAGATATGCCACTCTAAAGACCTGATTGACGGGCTCAAGCCAAGCTTTTCCCCTACGGAACGGCGGTGCCTCGTCGGCGTTCGCGTTGTCCCGAGTGTGCATTATGACGTTCATTAAAAGATGCCGTCCGCAGTCGTTGGCCGGTCTGCACGGCTTGCCGGAAATCGCTCGGACAACGTCCTTTTGAAAGCAGGTCTGTTCGGCCGCATCGCGCAGAGATTGGTGTGAAAACGAAAGCGCTTAGGGTCAGGACTCATTGGTCATAGCCAGAAGATGACGGTGGCCGCGAGCGCGACGGCAGAGAAGAAGACGGTTGGGCAGCGGTCGTAGCGAGTGGCGACGCGGCGCCAATCCTTCAGACGGCCGAACATGATCTCGATGCGGCTGCGGCGCCGGTAGCGGCGCTTGTCGTATCTGACCGGCTCGTTCCGCGATCTGCGGCCCGGGATGCAGGGCTGGATGCCCTTGGCTTCCAGGGCGTCCCTGAACCAATCGGCGTCATAACCACGGTCGCCAAGCAGCCACTGTGCTTTCGGCAGATCGTCGAGCAAGGCTGCCGCGCCGGTGTAGTCGCTGACCTGCCCGGCGGTCATGAAGAAGCTCAAGGGCCGCCCATCCGCATCGCTGACGGCGTGCAGTTTGGTGTTCATGCCGCCTTTCGTGCGGCCGATCAGGCGGCCGAGATCCCCTTTTTTACCCGCAGACTCGATGCCGTGCGGTGTGCCTTCAGGTAGGTCGCGTCGATCATGACCGTTTTCGGTACGGCTTCTGCTGCCGCGAGCCCCTCCATCATGCGCAAGAACACACCCCTCTCGCCCCACCGCTTCCAGCGATTGTAGAGCGTCTTGTGCGGCCCATAGTCCTTCGGCGCATCACGCCAGCGTAGCCCGTTGCGGTTGACGAAAACGATACCGCTGAGCACCCGCCGATCATCAACCCGAGGCTTGCCATGGCTCTTGGGAAAATACGGTTGCAGACGCGCCATCTGCTCATCCGTCAGCCAGTACAGGTCGCTCATCCACGCTCTCCTCACGGAGCCTGAATCAGATCGCGCCTCTCACATCAATGGGTCCTGACCCCAGGGGGATCGGCACCTTCATCGTTATGAATACGGGCAAGTGTCAGCCAGCGCCGTTCACGGGCTTTCCCGTCCGCAAATTCTGAACCTAGACCGCAAGAACGGTGTCGCTGGACGCGGGCCAGCGATCCGTCAGAGATCTTCCACCGACATCGAGACCACATCACGCTGGGTTACCGGTGGTTCAGACCCAGCCGCACCGAGGCCGTATTGCATTGAGAGGGCCGCTCCGCGAGTGGGGGGGGCATGCCTCACGCCAGCAACATCGTCTATTGCGACGGTCCGGACAGCCCCCACGCCTTCGACATCGTTCCGCTTCAGCCCCGTAAGGGTAGCCTGGATGCGATGTGCCCAGTCTGCAAAGGCCGAGGCCAATGGAATACCGAGATTGATCTCGTCAGCTTCCGCTGCAAGCGCACCGCCTGCGATCGTTGCCACGGCGCTGGATGGGTAGAAACCGGCTCTGACCCGGTCGGCCTGCCCGATATTGAGATCGCACCGGGAGGCTACCCCCGGTGGACTCTACGCTTCGAGGCTGCTGACGAGGCCACCCAGATTGATCCGGGGACGCCAGGCCTATCGCAGGCCTAGGCAATTACTGGTTAGGGTCGGGCGCCCCGAGCTTCGCCGCGATCCGCGCAACTTCCTCGTCACTTGGCTCCTCCGGCAGTTCCTCGCCGGGCAAGAGAGCGTCGTCGGGAATGCCTGGTGCGGTGCCGGCGATCGGCTCGTCAATGGCGCGCTCGTTGGCACCGTCCGTGATCTTCTCTCTACTCGGCATTTCAGTCTCCTCTTGTAGCGCTCAAACGCACAGGGGACGTTACAGAGCCCTATCACGCCCACGGATGGGCAGATGCTTCGGAGAGCGCCGCACGGGCTCAGCCATCCGAGTGCCGCAAGGACTGCGCACTGAAGCGCTCTAGCCAATAGACTTGCGTTTTGTACCCGTTGTCGCAGGTTGCTTGGTACAGCCCGCGTTGCAATTCCACGCAGGAGCAGCGAGATGATCGAGACATGGCGGCGCGAACGAAAAATTCGTCAGGTCCTGCGTGGCCTAGCCCGCCAGCGCGTTGCTATCGTGCATCGGGAGAGTGGGATCTGGGTCATCGAATGCGCGATGGCCCGCAACGACGAGGTCGAGGCGGACCTTGCCACCTGCCTCATGCGGGGCTGGGTCGAGCCTCTTCAGGAGAACATGCCAACTGGTACGCTCGAATTCGACTCGATCGGCCGAGCTTCCGACCCCCGTTTTGATCGGATCGAAAATCATTTCGGTCTTACCGATGGTGGATGGGCTGCGTTAAACCGCGCTCATGTCTGGACGGTCATTGGCGTTATCGTGGCGCTCGCCTCGTTAGCTGCGACCTTCGCCGTAGCCAGTTAGTCCGCCATCCCGTCGACCCAATCGCGTGGCTGCTCGCGCGGGTTGCGCATCAGTTGCTCGAGGAAAAATCGGTCACGAAGCTGGTGACCACATCGATGTCGTTCGCAGTCAGCCCACTTCCCTGGTCGATGACGTCGCCGGCATTCCGGGTGGCGCGGAACGCCTTGAGCCGGGCAAGCGCGTCCTGGAGGTCGGGTGTTTGGGTCATGTCTGCTTCGTCGCGAACCTGGACACGGTCATACTCACCGGTAGCGACCATGTCGTTTGCAAACGCCTGAGCCGCAGCCAAATTGACGTGGATCACCTCTCGGCCAATCTCGCGCCCCGCCTTCTCGTAGATGATCGTGTAAGCCATGTCGCCGCCCCCTGATACCGGAGTTGGCATATGGGCTCGGGTAGTTCCTCGCCAAGGGCCTCAGGCGCAAGAGCGTGAATGGCAAGTTCGCCAAGTGCGGTGGCGGGCGCCAAACCAGTCTAACGCGGGACGAGCGCGGGCGATAACACTAGCGCTCGCTCCGTCAGTTTTTCGCCGGCGCGGTGACGACCGCAAGAAACTCGCCAACCTACCGTCGTTTAAGAAGAAGGGCCCATCCAGAGGCTACGAGGAACTGGATGGGCCTAGTTCCATCATCCCAACATGGAGACCATTCACATCACGAGGCTGCGTTGGCATGGGCGATGGTCGCCGACAGCGAAACCGGGGGGCGTACTGTCAGCGTGGGCTTATCTAAAGCCATAACGACGGCAGCTCTGTTTACCCAAGTTTATACCAATTGTCTTAGCGGAACAGGTCGCCCCCAAAACCTAACGGCCCGCCTCAAACGCCGTGTGAACGCGAAGCGGGCCGGCCATTCACTTTCCGGGCACCTGGCCCTCTACAAACGCAAAAGCCGACGCGATGTTCACCGGTAACGGCCCGCCTCAAACAGGAGTGAACTGTGAGACGAGCCGGCCGGAGCTCTGGAGACATCACCAGCAACCTTCGAACTGTCCGCTGATCATTTAGGTCCGACCTGGAAGGAAGATGGTGTGACGATGGTATCAGAGCCAGCCGGACGGTAGCCAACTTGGCGGACAGCGAGAAAACGATGCTCACTGCGCGGACCGATCGCCTCGCCTCGGCAGTTCGTGCTTTGACTCGGAAAACCTTCCGATTGGTGATGGTGCGGCGGGCTGAAATACCACCCCGAGGTTGATCCCGCCGCACCGCCCTCAGTCCGTAGTCAAAGCCAGCCGTGCCGCAACAGCCATTTCGCGGAAAGCCGTTTGTCAAGTAGCTCCGGCTTTATCCCATGGCGTTCGGTCCTCGACCCGCTCCATTCGACTTTCCCACATGTACGCCGCGACGTGCTCGATCACCGCATTTTCGTCGTTGCTGGTGCAGAGTCGGCATCGTCCGGCCATATCGAGTCCTTGCAAGTTTGTTCCCTTTGCGTTCCATAAGCCGATGCACCGGCAAACGCGATCACGGTCGACTTGGCGGTCCAGATCCTGCGTGCCACGCTGGAGCAGACCGAGCATGGCCGCGTCGATACTGTGCCGGTGCGCCTCGCGTTGCGATGCCTATGGTCGCACTGCCCAGAGCGCTGGCCGCTCGTGATGTTCTGGGAGGGCGCTCAACAGGATAATCAGATCGGACGCAGCCAGAGCGTGACGGCGTCGTTCAATGGGATTGTCCGTCAGTTGCGGCGATCAGGGGCAGTCACAGACGAAACGCCCTGAGGGCGTCTTTCGCGATAGGACAGCTCGGACAGCCATCCCTTGGTTAGATAAAACTAGCTGACCGTTTGCCATCAGCCCCAGCCTCAGACTAACCAGGAAGTGGCTTATTTCGCTCGTTGTCGGCGCCAACAACCACGCGCGACCGTCGAACTCAGCATTGCGCATCGCGTCTTTCGCGTCACTTGGCAGCTGCGAGGCGAGGTCCAAGCTTCGGTATCGACCACTTTTCACTGAAGTTGAGCGTCAGTGATTATGTCAACCGCAGCAGCAATTCTGCGCCAGTCCTCGACAGCAACACGATCGCCAAGCGCGTCGCTCAGATGGTCGATGATATAGTCTGTGGCCAGCGTACCGTGTGCGGCTAATATTGCTCCGGCCTGTATCCAGACCTCGCGCTCTTCCATGGGCCCAGCGCGGCCCATCAGATGACCAGATTACGCCGCTCGATCTCAGCTATCAGCGCATCGCCCACAGGGTTCCCCGGCACTGCGTCTGTCAGATGATACGCTTCCAGCAAGCTCTGGTCATCGAGGAACTCGATCACGTCGGGGTGCAGTAGCGGCGTTGTCATTCGCGAGCCTATGCGCAGCCGACCGATTCGGGCAATGCAGCGTAGCTGCTCGACACGCGGTTTCGTTCGGTACATCCTGATACCATGCGGACCCCAACCACGCGTCAAATCAACGTCGAAGGCCTAGTAAGCCGACCTCGCAACGGGAAGCCGTGGACTTCCGCTGACGACTACAAACTTCTATCGTGGCACGGGTCGAAGAGTACTCGCGACATTGCCAACCTGTTGGAGCGATCGATCGCTTCGGTTTATGCGCGCTCCCACGCCCTTGGCCTGACAGGCAAGAGATAGACAACGGACGAACTAACCACCTCCATCAGATCAGCGTCAATCGGGCTTATTCCTAAAACGGTCCGTTATGATCATGCCGATTAACACTACAGCGAAGCACAATATGGTAATCGTTAAGCTGCTCATTGAGCGAGGTAACAGCGCTTGGCCGGACCGCGCAATGGGTTATTCCGATCGCCTGGCGCCTTCAGAAACTTAGGTTATGGACGAACTCACCACCTCCGAAATTGACATAAATTCCAAGGTTCAAGTAAGGCATATTTCTCTCGCGACATTCTATCTCGCTCAGAAGCGCGCTTGCGTATGCGCGGTCGACTTCGTCACAAACCGCCCGGTACGCGTCTCGCAGCTCAGTGTCTAAAAGCCGAGCCAGTATAAACCGAATCTTTCGTCGGTATAACTCCACGGTTTCCGAGGTTGTTTCGCGGCCCGCACCGTCCTTAGTTCGTAACCAATGATGCTGGATACGGTCGAGCCCGCTCACCAAAACGCGCAGATGGTCGAGCTCGATTGCAAGCATGCTGACGACTTAAACCGCCTATTTATCTGTCGCAAAAACATAGGTTTTATTCAATTTGAAGAACTCACAACCTCCATTGTCGGCATAGATTTTCCGAGCGAGGACAAGTCGAAGAGCAACAGGCGAATGGGCGTGGAATGTCATTCCCACTCGTAGTAGGCCGACGTAACGAAAAGTTAGATAGTCGAAGGGTAAGGTTCGGCATGCCTAGGACCGTTTGGAGCCACCATGAGGATTTGACCCATGCCCGCCTTTATATGGCAGGAGAGCCGGTTGATGTCATAGCGACGGCCTTAAACCGAACGGTGTCGATGATCACAACGCGAACGAGCACTTTAGGCCTGCGACGCCGAAAGCTCAGAGGCGATACAAGTCGGCGTGGAAACGCAGCTTGGGTAATCGGAGCCGCCCTACGTTCGGCCTTGCCCGAGGATGAAACTCCCTTCGCGCAAGATCTTCTCGATCAACTGATGTGACGCCGCATAGGATGGCTGCTGTGGCGTCCACCCATACCGTAACTCAAATATATATGCCTACCTACCCTGCCCGACCCGGTCCCCGACGTTCCGAAGCCCACCCCTCCCTGCCAGATGCGGCCGGCACAGCGACCATTGTACGATCCTCACGCGTTCTATCCCGATCCCGAAGGTCCCGAATTTGGAGCCTGACCGACTGTTTCTTGGCGCCTTACCGTTAAACGGTCTCCAGAGTACCGTCGGGAGTCGAGCCCCGCACTCAACCTTCCCAGCCACGACGCACCTGGTACCTGCTTGACGCAGGTCAATTTACTCGATCGTTCGAGCATTTATTTAGGCAAGATGGCGAGAACACCAGTTGAGATCCGCGCGCAGGCGGAGGCGTACCGACAGTTACACGCATACCTACAGGGACCGATCCTGACGCCAGCCATTGAGGATGTTGCCATCGCACTGGATAGGCTGGCCGTGTCGATCGAGCAGAAGAATGAAGCGATCCGACTCATTGACGGTGGCGCGATGGTTACGTTGCTGACCACCTGATGTGGTTCAAGCAGGCAGGCGCCAACTCCGTTAACCGGGTCTCAAATCAACAGAATCACAGCAGGTACCCGTGAAACTTACCATAAGCAGGTTCAAAGGCGATCGGCGCGAAGTCGGCGATGTTGTCTTTTTCGAAGGTCGAACGATCGCGGACGATCATGTGAGGTTAGTCGCGAGGCGTGGGAACAGATCCTCGTCAACTGGCATCGCGATCCAGTGGCGAAGCTCGAGGAGATGTCTCGCGACCCTCGCGCCCATTGGGCGCGTTTCGCGACGGAAAAGGTTTGGCGTCTCTACCTCTGATCAGCCGGAAGCTCCCTTTCCATGGCTCTATCCTCGTGAGGAAAAGCCAGAATTCGGTACCTGATCTGCTACGCCGAATTTCGCCTAGTCTCTGCGGTTTTCCTCTGCCGCTTCGCGCCGTACGCGCCGAGCAGCGGCATCGCTTTCCTTCTTCTGCTTCCGCGACATCCGGTTGTGAGTGCTCGCCCAAAGCAGCACGGCCCCCAAAATAATGGGCCCGCCAATTACAACGAAGGCCCAGAGCGCTTCCATCCGTCGATCCTCCCTCAGCAAGCATGTAGAGTTCCTTCGAACGGCGCACGGGAGATTTGGCTCCAGACGTTGCCCTGAATTAATGCGATTACATGCGAAACCAACTACGCTGATGCGGGCACTAGCGCCTATCTGGAGATCTCATGGGACAGGGAACGAGTAGCGACATTCTCGCCGTTTTCTATGTCATCCTCGGCGTCATCTTGGCGCTCGTTGCGACCGGCTTCGCTTTGCGGCGTAATGGGCGCCTGCGCGGCCGACGCGCTGGGCTCGCGTTCGCAGCGTTGTGCGTCTCACCACTGGTGATCGGTATCGTCTGGTATGTTTGGAGCGTGCCGACATAGGCCACTGCGTCTTCGCTCGACTAGCGCCGCAGGTGGTTGCACGATCGACCGGTGATGAGGAAGGGCCGGAGTTCGGGACTTAAGTCACCGGGGCGGACGCTGCACGCGGATTACTATGTTCGGTTCGCCCGTCGGACCCCGCCCGGATACTGGCCTAGTGCTATGGTGAACCGACAGGACCTCGATAACTGTCATTTCCCCGTCGACCCATATCGTAACGGACTCGCCAACCCTTGGACATGCGAGGAAGCGGTGAACGCCAAAGTCTTGATCGCCGTCCTTGAGAGACAGTCCCTCCGGCTTTCCATTTGTTATCCTGATAAAAATTCGGAGATCAGAACCTATCGCATTCGGTCGCTCCACCCGAGGCGGCAGAGTAGGCCGTAGACGTTGATCAAAATCTCGGCAACGCTGGACACCGTTTAGTTTCGTCGATCTACCCACCACCATGGAAGATACCCCACCCAAGATCGTCAACCTATTCCTCTCCGCTTTTGCGGAATCGGTTCACGGGCGTTGCATTGGCGTACCCCAGGGCAAAGCAAGCGAGATACTGGTTGGATACACTGTCTTGTTTCGCCGGTTCCAGCGCGCATTGAAGCGCGCCCTCGCCTCCATCGAAGCTTACGAGATCCGACGGCTTGCTGAAGGTTGGGCAAACGAATCCAAGGGCAACGCGACCGACCACCTCTACGATCTTCTTGAAGCAATTTACGTCGCAGCAGAGTTGTTTGAGTTTTATGAATCTGACATCGTTCGGTTCATCGACCCTGCTCCAAAAGCGAAGGCAGATTACAAAGGAGCGATCAAATCGCTCAAGCGGCTTCCTGTGATTATCTGCAACCGTTGCAAACACAATCATGCCTACCTGCAATCCATAGAGATTGTCTATGACAACGCGAACATTACCACTGGATTTGCCCTTTACCGAATGAAAGACGAGACGGCGAGTATCGACCTTGAAGTGCATCGGGAGCGAGAGGCTTTTTCATTTAACTGGATATGCCGGAAACTACTGGGTGGTTTGCTAATGGCCGATGCAGAGGTCGGCAAGTTAATTTCATCTATGCCTGAAATGGGCGCCATAAAGCTACGCTCGATCAACTATACCTTGCCGATTTACGAAGAATTCAAAGCGATCTCTGAGCGGGGAACATCTGGAATGCCTAAGGAGAAGAGGCTGCCCAGATTGTCTTTAGACCAAACGGGACACATGAATGTCGACAATTCTGCGTGCGATATTTCTCGATCGGGAACAGGAAAGATGGCGGCCGTTATCGATCTCATCTCTTCATCTCTCGCCATTGAGCTTCCGTATGTCCAAGGATCTTTGACCGTGAGCCTCACAGCGGATGACGAAAACAGCCCGCCTTTAGCTGCTTTTATGCGAGTGGTTGTCGGCGGTGTGACGGTTGAAGACGAGTGAATGCTTCGCTCGTTCCAAAGCAGTCGCGCCGTTAACCGAATAGTACGCACATCGCTCAATTACGCCCGCGCGTAGAGGTGTCAGAAAACCCTCGCGCATGGAGGTGTCGGAAAACCCCGCCTATGTCATGCCACCCCTTTAGGACTGACACCCCCGCCAGGCCCCGCCTCGCGCGTGCGCGCTTACCGCTCCCGAATGCTATTAGGGGTGCCTGACAAAATTCCCCTTGGGTGCCTGAAAAAACTCCGGCTACTGGTGCCCTTTAAGGGGGTGACAAAATCCCCTTTTAGGGCCTCCGAAACTGCCGGCCCCTCGTGCGTACGGCTTACAAAAATTATCGCGGAGAGCGCCCGCCCTTTTCTACTCGTCGTCTACTTTAGAGATACGCTGTGCTGCTCCGGCGTCGCTACTCGACTGCTACTTTAGTCAACGATGTCAGGTTCTATCAGGTCCGCATGGGGTTCCGAAGACCAGCGCTTGTCTAGGTTCGATCGAGCCCGAGCGATCCCCTCCCCCGTCTTCGGCCCCGTGCTAAGCCCGCCGTGAAACTTGCACCGGCCGTTGCGGTATATCTCAGACATGCGGCACGGCGTCCCTCGTCGGTTCCTCGCGCCACACCGTAACCCCCGCAGATCGTCAGGGAGGATCGGCAGCGCCGCAGGGGTAGGACGCAACCCCCGCGCATTGCATTCCCACCGTAGCAGTGCCGCAGCATTCTCAGCGCGCACCAGATCGCACGCCGTCACATATTCGCGCCAACGCCGCTTGAGATCGTCGGTTGATAGGCTTTGATTGTTTTTCCGATCGCGAGCCATGCCGACCTCCGAACCCCAACACGCGCGTGCGCCTGCGATGCCTCCGGAAATAGGAACCCCAATACGCGAGCGCATGCGGGCGAAGTGTAACATTCACGCACCCGCGATGGCCCGAAGATCGCTAAATCGACTTCCCCTGCCCTCGCCTTCGCCACACCTACCGGCACTAATGGCACTAATGGCACGGCCTCCGTCGACCGCCCTGCCCTTCTTTAAAGATAGATAGATAGAGACCTTTTTTAGGTTACGTCGCGAGGCCAGGCACGGAGGCAGATCGATGGAGAGACCCCGTGCCATTAGTGCCGCTAGTGCCAAATGGGCCTGAAACCGCATCAACGGCCGAACTCCCAAAGCATCACTGGCTCGACCGTCGGATGCGAGCCGTGGCGCATACCGCCCCTGACAAACGCGGTCCGGTAGTCCCCTTGGTTACCGGCAACGATCGCCTGCTTGTTGTCGAGCATGATGATCCGGCGACCATCGAGCCAAACGGCTAAGCCCTGGAAGTCCCAGTCCGTGCGTGCACCGACACCGAATAGGTCCCCTGCCGTCCAGCCCAGCGCCAAGGCCTTCACCGCCCAGCGCTCGCGAGCGAGCGTCAGGGCGTCGATGACCACCCCCCGCCAGTTGTCGGGCCGCTCGAGCTTCCGAGGCGGTGGCATCAACTCCAGCCGGCGAAGTGCTGTGGCAAGGTCATCGGGTAGCCCGTAGTTCTCAGGCGCGGGCAGCGAGCGCCCTTCCCCCTCTTCGGCCAGGACCGCGGCTGCGACGTCACGCCAGCTACCCATTTGCCACCTCGTGCACTGCCGGGTTCACGAGGAAGTCCTTGGTGGCTTGGCCGGGGCGATCACCCGCCCGGGACGGCGCCGCGCGCAGCCAACCGGCCTCGACTAGAGCTTCAGCCGCAGCATCCACGTCAGCCGCGATCTTGAGCGTCGCGATGCCACTGGTACGGCGGATGTCCCGAGCGTTGATCCGTGGCGCCTTGGTCTTCAGGATGTGCTATCCCAGCGCGGCCGCGTTTCGTTCGCTCAGCGGTAGCGCAGCGTCGCCGAACACACGGACGGCTGACGGCTTCGCATAGTCGTCAACGAACCCGAGGACGCCGACGAGCGTCGCGGCGCTGATCGTCGTTGGCTCGTGACCGTTGCCCGCCGCCCAAGCCAACAGTTCAGCGACGAGCGCCAGCCGAAGCACAACGTCGCGCAGCTTCCCCAGGAACCCCTTGTACAGTCCCGCGGCTTCCCGAACGGCACCGTCGTTGTCGCGGATCCACTCTTCGAAGATCGTGGCCGCGGCTTCGCTGAGCATCAGTACGATCGCGGAAGCGTTGCCCTCCTCGTCTCGCTGCGGCTTGGTGCTCAAGAGGCGCCGATAGACCCGCTCCAGCTGGTCGACATCGGCAACGGTCGTCGGGCGTTGATACCGGATCGGATCGGGCTACGCCCACAGGAAGCGAGCTACCAGACCATCGTCCGCCGTCTTCAACAGGCACTCGGACAGCTTCTCTGGCTGAATGCCGCCAAGCACCGTCACGCCGTTGAACGAAATGAACAGCGGCGCCTTCAGGCTCTTGCGATCAACCGTGAAATGCCGTCCGCCGAACGCCTCTAGCCAGAACTCCCGACCGCCTGGTGAGTAGCGCTCGAAGCTCATCAGCCAGCCGGCGAGCTCGTCGCGCAGATGCAAGATGCCGTTCGGGTTGCCGGCCAGAATATCCATGACTGCCTCAGGCGTCCCGTCCTGCACCATCAATCGGGACCTCTGAGGCTCGTCGGGTTCAACCGCGGCGTCTGGCATGGATGGTGTCGCGTGCCCGCCCTTGGTCGCTTCCTTGACGTTGGCTTGCCAGGCGGCGCGTTCAGCCTTCGCCCGTTCTGCCGTCGTCTGCCAGCCGATCAGCCCAGCCTTGTGCTGCTCGGCAAGCTCCTTCTCCATGCCGCGCAACGGCCCAGTGGCGGCGTCGATCGCCGGCGACTTGTTCGAGGACGGGTCGCCGACAGGCGCGACCCACAGCACACACGGCTCTCGCCATCCCGGTGACGTGGCGAACGGCTGCACCGAGCGCTTTGCCCCGACCAGCGACGCTGCAACCGCGATGACGCTGACCGCGACATATTCGGCAGGAGCCCCCGCCCCCGCGGCGAGATCCCGTATCAGCGGCCAGAGGGAGCCGAACATTTCCGTCGGCATCTCGGGCGGCTTGGTGCGACCCCCGGTAAGGATCGTCATGTCCGGAGCGAGCCATACGGGGCTCTGCGCGTTATCGCCGACGATAGGTAAAGGGCAGAACGGACGGGCGTCGTCGTAGCTCGCCTGCAGGGCTGCGGCGTTCATGACCTTATCCCCATCAGTTCGGCGTTGAAGTCGACGAAGGGCGGCGTCGGGCGCATGATGCGAACCGACAGACCCGAGGCGCTGTAGGCTTCGGCAGCTTTCTGTGCTGCCACCTCACCCGGCGCATTCCCGTCCGCGCCAATGACAACCGAGCGCACCGCGGGCGGGAAGATCATGGCGGGCATCATGGACGTACCCGCAGCGACCCAGACCGAGCGGCCTAAGCCTTGTGCCAGCGTCAGCCCATCTTCCAAACCCTCGCAGACCAAGATGCTCGCAGACGGTGGTCCAAGCTGGATCGAGCCACCGATAACGTTGCCCAAGCTGTATTTCACCTTAGGCTTGCGGTCGCTGTCAGTCGCCTTCGTCGCTGCCTTCCGCCCATCCTCGGTCAGGTACGTGCGTTGCAGCGCTACGAGGTCGCCGGCCGCGTCGGTTACGATCGCGACCAGTGTCGGCAGTAACCCCGGACCGTTCGCTGCCAGGACACCGTTCCCCTCGATCTTGGGCGGAGCGAGACGCGCGAACCGCAATGTGTGCGGCAGATCGATCATGATCCCGCGCGACCGGAGATAGATAGCGGCCGGTGTCTCCCCGATCGGTACGGAGTCCTTGACGATCCGCTGTGCGATTGGGCGCATATCTGCCTTGGGCTTTGCTGGCGCACGCTGCTGCTCCAGCTCGCGCAGCGCGCCGCCATCCAGCATCCCGATCGCCTCGCGCATCTTCACGTTGTAGGCGCGCATCACGAAGTCGATCACGTCGCCTTGAGCATTGCACCCGAAGCACTGGAACCGGCGATCGTCGGCGTAGATCGTAAAGGACGGTGAACTGTCGTCATGGAACGGGCAGCAGCCCTTCCATTCCCGACTGGCGCGCGAGAGCCTGACGCCCGCTTTGGTCGCCACGCCTGACACCGGGAAGCGGTCGCGGATCTGTTGAGTGATGGCCGCAAAGGCAACGCTATCCATCTGGGCCATTACATGCCCTCCCGATCATTCGACGCAGCAGGACAGACCCACACGTCGCATTGCCCTGCGTACCGGTCGCGGTTCATCGCGTAGGCGGCTGCGATGGCCTCCTGCGCACTCGGGTATGATGTGAACTCCCCCCAGCTATTGCCGGTCGAGGATTCGTGCGCGACTTCGAAGCCCGCAGCTTGGTCGCCCATCACGCAGACGGTCCCGGTATAGAGCCGTGCTGGTGCCGGAAATTGAATAATGCGGCTCATGCGTACCGCTCCTGAATGGGGAAACCATGCTCGATCGACAGGCGCATCGCGTAGTCGGATGCCTTGTAGGACTTGCGCCACAGGACGCCGACGCCACCGCCGCCAGCCGGGGCTTTCACGCCGACCACGTAGCCGTGCAGGATCGGGAAGACGGCGACAGACCACTGATCTGTCTCAGGCCCCATGCGCCGTAGGTCGACCAGCTTTGCCGATGGCGGCAGGCCGTAAATGCGCTTTTGCTCTGGGCTCAGCACAAGGCGCGGGCTGATGCGCCCCGGCTTGATCGACTGCACGCGATACCAGGCATCAAGGGTGGCGGGCGTGTCGCGATACTCGACCTCGGCCGGGTTGCCCGTCTTCCTCATGCTGCGCACATGATCGCGCTCCCGCTCGCGCTGGAGGTTCACCGCGGCAATCGCGCGGCTCTGGACATGATGCGGTTGGCGGTCTGCTATGGAGAGGACGAGGCCGCTCATAGATCCACCACTAGCACATTGAGGCCCGTGCGCTTGGCAAGGCGGCGCAGGAACTCGTCACGGGCGAGCCGGTAGGCCGGGAGGTATTTCCGACCCTTCCGACCGTACGGGACACGGGGTTGCCAGTCCGCCTCCAGCTTTCGGTTCTGGAACACGAACGACACGGTGAAACCGTCTCCAAGCGGCATGCGCTCACTGCGCATCTCGACCGCGCTCATGCCGCATCCTCCTGCCGGTCGAGGACAGTAGCACGCCACACGATAGCGTTTGCCCCGGAGACGTTCGGGCGACGCTGGCCAGTATCTCGGATCATTCCCTTCTTCAGCAGTTCGGTGAAGCGTGGCTGGAGCGAGTACCGCTTATAGTCAGCGATCGCGCAGGTCTCATCCACGGTGAGTCCGTTCGGATGGGCACAGAGCACCTTATGGACGACCGCCCGCAGATGGTCGGCCATAGGTGCGATGCCGACGTATGCTGCGGCACTGGTGTCAGTACGATGTCGTGTCATGCGTCGCCTCCGTCGGCGAGAGGGGGAAGGCCGTGTTTGTCGAGCAAGATCACGAGCCAGTTGCGCTGCTTTTCGGTCAGCGGGTTCGCATCGAAGGCAACGCCCCCGAGGAACTGACCTTCGCGCGGCTTGAGCAGCACGCCTGCGGTAAGCAGGGACATTGCGGCTTGCTGGTGCTCAGCCATGCTGCAGGTCCCCCCACGCATGGGCGGCGACGAGCGCCTCTCTACATCCGTGCAGACCGACGACATGGAGCCGTTGCAGACGGAGAACGGAGATAGTATCTGAGGTGCTGCTTACGTTTTGAAGATTCCGAGAAGGTCGCCCTGCCAGGCGGCCTTTCTCATTTGCGGGCTGCGGCGCCCGTGCCGTTACTGATGCCATAGCCGATCACGCGGCTGCTCGTTCGGATGTGCTGTTGAGCACTCGCTGCGATGCCCATGCATCCAGATCGGACACTGCATAGGCCACCATCCGGGAACCGAGCTGTCGAAACGTCGGTCCGGATCCGTCGATACGCTTTCGTTCGAGAGTGGATTGGCCGATCCCTAGGTACTTTGCCGCGTCCGTTGTGCGGAGATACGCCTGCGTCATGCCAGGTATTCCCTGTCTTTCCCGAAGAGCGTCGGGGTGGCGCATGACAAGCCGTGATGGCTTGTGACGACAGGGTATTTGGCAGGTTCACGAGGGCGAAATAGTAGGAGGTTTTTAGAAAGTCACGCTGACCGCGCGAGCGGAAACACGTTTGACACGGTACCCCTACCCTCAATCACCAGCGCAACATGCCGGCTCCAGGCTTCGAGCGCGGCTCGCTTCTCGGCTTGATAACGATATGTCTGATATACACCGACAATCCCGGCTCGCGACCCACCTACATGGTTGATAACCGCTTCGGTGACTTCGGTCGGAAAGCCAAGCCGTTGGCACCCTGTCGCGAAGGTGCGGCGCAAATCGTGGAACGTCCAAGGCGAGATGGCCAGCGCGGCTATCTCCTTCTCTGACGCCCCGGCGTCCGCGGCTTCGGACCGCATTCTTTCCAGCATCAACCCGTCGAGCTTCGCCTTTGCCTGTGCGAAGTTAGTGGCGGGGCAAGCTCCGCTTCTGGTGAACAGAAACTGCGCCTTCCCTTCGATGACCGGTACGACGTCAATGATAGCACGAGCTGCGTCGGTGAGCGGGATCAGGTTCGGAAGCTTGTTCTTGGACCGCGCACCCGGCAACAGCCACTCGTTGGCGGCCTTGTCGATCTCCGACCAGGATAGCCCCCCGACCTCCCCTCGCCGTTGACCTGTCAGGATCAGCAGGCGCGTTATTGGGCCGAACAACCCGCCAAGGTCACCAGCTGCGAGCCAAACTAGGCGCAGTTCATCGTCGGTCAGCGTTCGGTCCCGTATGCCTACACGATACGGAGGCTTGATCCCGAACATGGGGTTCTTGGCTGGCGGGAGATACCTGCGCTCTTTGTCGCAGGCGTATCCGAAGATCAGGTTGAGAATAGAATAAGCGCGCAGGGCACCCGACCCGCTGCGTTCCTTGATTGCGTCGATAAGCTCGATAAGATCAGCGTCCGTAATCTCCGTGAGCGACCGGTTGCGCAGGCGCGGCTTCAGATCCCGGTTGATCACGTTGCGCTGATCTGTCCAAGTCTTTGGCTGGTTTGCCTTCGCATAATGCTCAACCCATCGATCGGCGAACGTTGAAAAGCCAAGCCGCTCAGCGATGACCGCTCTGACCTTCTCCTGCGCCTTTTCAGCCTTCGCTACTTCCATGACCGCCTTAGCGGCATCGAAGGGGTCGACCTTGCGGCGGACCTGGTCGAGCAACTCCTTCGCTCGGGCTGTGGCCTTCTCCGCAGTATAGGGGGAACCGTGGGTTCCGATCGTCACCCTACGCGTAGGACTACCTCTCCCGCCGATGCGGTACTGGACTATGTAAGAACGCTTGCCCTTGTCGGTTACCATGACGCCGAAGCCCTTAACGACCTCGTCCCAAAGGTATGCGCGCTTACCCTCCGAAGGCTTCTCGACTGCCTCGACGGTTCGCTTCGTGATCTTGCCAGTTGCCATAGAAGCGTACTCCCTTGGATAAGCACGGGACTATCACGCCAGTAGTAACAAGTGAAGACTTATGACGACGTAAAGCGACACAAAGTAGAAACGGCAAAAGAACATGACGACATCTGACGACACGTGATGTCTACTGACTAGTAAAGAGCGCGTATCGGCCCTTCGGGTACAATCACTTGTCGGGCTCCCGAAATGCGCTGACAGGGCGTGCGTCAGGTCCGCGGATGGTGTGGGACAAATGTGGCATTTCCCCCTCACGTAACGCCCAGGACCACGACCACCGCAGGCAGCCTTCGGCTGTGGAATCATGCGCTAGGCGCATGATGCGTGCTTTGTGGGCCTGTGTTCTCATCGCACCCTTCGCCGTCTCTCAGTGTCTCTGCGTGGCAGACCCGTCCGACGGGGTCGGCGTCAAAGGAGAATCGTCCGCCGAGCGGACAATGCTTTTGTTTGATTTGAAGACGCCTCAACAAGAATACCGGGCCTAAAGGCCCTACGGTTTCCACGCCGCTGCGCGTCGCGGAGCCTCCGTCATTCGTGTTGACCCCGTCAGCCGTGCCTGCCGCTTGAGCCCCTGCGAGGACGGCTCCGGGTGCGATGAGAACAAAGGCCGGGCCTTGCCCATCAGCACAGTAGAAACAGAATTGCTCGCTACCGCGATCAATGCGTCTTTGATTTTTTATTTACGCCCCCTAGTCGGGGCTTTTTTTATGCTCGGACTCACCGTGTACGATGATTTTGCGTCAAGTAATCAATCAGGTTGGTCAAATAGAGTGAAGGGGGTAAAAAGAAGATGTCGGAGGGGAAAGGCCCCAAGCACCGGCGAACAGGGGGATAGGCCCTCGCAACGTGGAGTGAATACTATGAACATCGGTTCTTTCGAGTCGGTCTGCGGTCAGCTTCTCGGTTCGGTCGCAACGGCAACCATCGACCTGGCGCGCCTTGGTCTCCGCCCCGTCGAGAGCACGAACGGCAAGGCCCCCGCGTTCGAGATCATGGTTTTGAACGTCGCGAAGCGTTGGGTGCAGATCGGCGCCCTTTGGGAAATGACCAGCAACAGCAGCGGCGAAATTTTCTATCAGGGCAAGCTGGACGACCCGAGCATCAGCGAACCCCTCCAGATCATGCTTTTCGGCAATAACGAGGAAGGTTTCCGCGTCGTCTGGAACCGCGCGACCACGCGCCGCGAAAATCTGGACGGCACCCGCCAGAACCGCCGCAAGGCAACGGATGACGGTTTCGGCACCGGCAACGCCACCGACAACGGCCAGCTTTCCGAGCCGCTGAACGACGAAATCCCCGCGTTCTAAGCAACCAAGACGGGCGGGGAGAGCGCTCTAACGCTCCCCCGACCCTAAACCGCCATCCCTGCCAAAGGCTACGAACCATGACCAAGAAAACGACCTCCCCGCGCCTTACCAGCTTTGCCGACTTGGGCGAAGCCATGAACGGTACCAACGCCACGCCCGCCACCGGCAGCGCGTCCGACGACGCGACCGACCCGCGCACGGCGGAGATTGCCGAGAGCATCGCCGACGCAGCCGCAACGACCAATTTTCAGGAAGCATTCGGCGACGTTGGCGCGCTTTCCATCGTCGAGCTTGGCGCAGACCGCGCCGAACTCGACATGCCCGAGCCGATCGAGGCGCAGCACGATTGCGCGGCGATCATGGCAACGATTTTCGACCTGTTCCGCGATACCCGCGTAGAGGCGAGCGCACAGGCGATTGCATGGGGTTTCGTCAATTCGTTTCACTACGAAGCGCAGAAGCTGGAACGCGAGGAAGACACGCTTTGCCGCGACCTTGGCGAGATGACGCGCCGTTATGATCCGTCCGAGATTTACGCGGTCGAAATGGAGGAATTGCAACTGCGCGCGCAGACTAAGACCGAGCAGCGCGCCGCCATCGAATGCATGCGCGACTATGCAGCCGATTGCTACCGTGCACAGTCCGGCCACCCGTGGTCCCCCGCGCGCGGATCGAAGGTTTCGAGCGGAGGCACCGCAAGCCAGATTGCCGCGCTCGATTTCCTGAAGGCCCGCGCGCAGGACCACCGCGAAAAGCGCAACCCAAAAGGCCCTCTTGTCGTCTTTTCCGGCGGTCAGGACTGGCACGACTTCCAGCAGCTTTGGGACCGCCTCGACCAGATCAAGGCCCGTATCCCGCACATGACGCTTTGCACGACCGCCCAGCGCAAAGGATGCGACATGATCGCCGCAGCATGGGCGGCAAGCCGTGGCGTTACCGTGGTTGCCTTCACACCGCAGACGGGCCGCTATGGCAACCGCGCCGGGTTCGTTCGCAACGAGCAGCTTGTAAAACTCGCACCCGTTGAAGCCATCGTTTGCCAAGGTTCCGGCCTGCAATCGAACCTGTTGCAGACCTTGAAGGACGCCCGTGTCCCGACCCACGCCTTCCGTATTGACGGACAGGCACCGGCACCGACCGCGACCAAGCGGCAGGCCTTCAGCTAAACCCGGCGCGGCGCCGCTTTAAACGCGCCGCCCCCTCCCCTTTCCTTGGCAGGAAAACACTAGGCCAGCGACGGGCGAAATCCCGGCGCTGGCCCTTTTTGTCAGCGTTGCTGTGGGGGGAACCCTACGGTTCCCCCCACGCCAGGCGACCGGCTGCGCGACATCCATGGCACGGCCCCGTCGGGCCGCACCTGGACGCCGCACAGCCGGTCGCCTTCCCCCCTCCGGTAATGCGCTGCCGCAGCTTGAGAAGCTCGCGAACGAGCTGCCCGATAGTTCGGTTTGAGGCTGGTGCGGCACCCGGCTCGCTCGCATCGGTCAGGCCCTTCGGCCTGCCCTTCGCTACGCATCGGCCGGGGACGCGCTAGTGCGGGCATCGAGCCCGCCCTAGCGCTGCTGCCGCGGGGAAAAATCTATCTCAAGTCGTCCTATTATCGCGGGCGGCGCGACGAGCCTCAAGGGACGGCAGGGTCCCACCATTTTTCTGCGAAAAATCGTTGCCCCTACCGCCGCTAAAGCGGTCGCAAGAGCGATCCCTTGACCCTCGCCGCGCCGCCCTAATCCGGAATGCGTCTTAAAGAAGAAGGAGGACGAAATGCAAGTCGCGTTGTTCAGAGCACTAAATCGGCTAATATCGACGATGAGGCAGCTGCAAAGGCGGTCGTCGTCGTCGAGGAGCAGATCGACATGGCCGTAAGTCGTGCAGTTCAGCCGATGGGACTGAAAATCGCCGCGCTGGAAGGCAAGATCGGGGCTCTCGAAGGCAAGATAACCTCCATGCAGACCGGGATCGAGGCGCGGTTAGACGCCGGACTGAAGGGCATGCAGACGTCGATCGACGGTCTCAAATGGTACGTCATCATCACGGGGTCGGTAATGACGTTCGCGATCGCACTCGGAGGCGGTCTGACCGCTTGGGCGCAGTTCATCAAATAGCGTCCGGGAGGGGCTCCGGCCCCTTCCTTCATTCTCCAAATGATAAGGGCCATCTGGGCAATCGGGTGGCCCTTTTCCGTTGCTGATTTCGACGGGCGCGCGGCACCGGCTCGCTCGCTTCGGCCGGCGACGCGGCGGTGCGGGCATCGAGCCCGCCCCGGCGCTGCTGACGTGGTTTTACAACATCCAACCGTCTTACCCTGCACGCCTCGCTCGCCTGCGCGCAGCGGCCCTTCGGCCGTGCGCCGCCTACGCATCGCGGCCCTCGACCGTGGTGCTCGATCAGGGACGTCCCGAAACCTCTCCGGAGAGGAGGGAGGGACGGATTTGCGGTTTCAACGAAGGAGGTCACCATGACCATTACGTTCCGCGTAGAAGACGGCCGCGCCATCCTCGCGCCAATGGCGGCAATCATCACTCCCGACCAGCTCGCATCGCTCCGCGATCTGCTTGCCGAACAATCGCTTCGGTTGGGTTTTGCCATGTTGCTCCCAGGCTACGGCCTCACCGGCGATCCTTGGTTCGGGTTCGACGCCCGCGTCTGCCATCTGTCGCTCGCGGTCGTCTCGAAATGCTTCGATCACGACCCTTCCGTTATCGCGATTCTGGACGAGGCTCAGTTCCTCGGTCGACGCGTCCGGGTGGCCCAGACTGACCCCACTGGCGACATCACGATGCGCTTGTCTCTCAACCCGGGTGCAGCCCCGGAAATAGCCCTCGCAGACCCAAAAGCTCTGGCGCTTCTAGATGGCCTTGGGATCGACCGGATGACCGCCGGCATGGTGCCGATGACGGAGCTTCGCCGGAGGCTGACGGATCCCCGCATCAGGCATCGGCTCGATTCCGATCCGGACATGGCCGAGAGCATTGAAACGCTGGCGACGATGGCGGCACTTAAACCGATCGAAGGGGAGTACCTGCTGGCGTGGATCTGATCGGTCCGGATCTATCTAAACCGACCACAAGGGACGCCCAGCCTACCGGCTGGTGCGTCCTTTTTTTGCCTGATGCTACTAAGCCGGCTGCGCCTCTTACCTGTCGAAAAAGAATGGCCGCACGAGGTAGCAACCCCGTGCGGCCATTAGCATGGGCCCGGCCTCGAACCGTCTCAGGCTTTCGCCGTGAGCCGCTTCTCGACCTCGTCCACGCCCAGCGTCTTCACCGCCTCCATCAACCGCTCCAATCGATCCAGTGGGAGCTTGAGCAACCCTACCTTCTCGACCCTGTCGATCGCCGTATCCCGCAGCTTCCTCAGATGGGCCTTTCGGCGATCTGCCAGCTTGCGTTCCTCGGCCTCGATAGCGGCCATTTCAGCGTCCAGTGACTTCGCCATATTCTTGCCTTTTGGTCAGGCTGATCGGGCTCTGAACGCACCCGGTATAGTCTTCGATCGATCACGAGAAAAGACCACAGTCACCGCATCCGCACCCAAGGAAACGCCATGACGATCATCGAAGAACAGCCCAACGAGACCCGCGCGAAGCGCAGTTTCGAACCACGTTTCCGCCAGAATGGCGGAGCTTATTCCCGTGGATCACCGGGGCACCTTCGCATCGAACCGGACGCACGAAGGGATCAGAGCAACAATGATGGATCGGGACTTCAGTAGAGCACACCCTTGCAAGCTGCGCTTGCTTTTCCCGTTAGATATCAGGTCTTTAGAGAGACCATGATAGTGTATACAACGTCTTACAGTTTGTCTTACAACGTAATACGCATCAAAAAGCGCAGATTTCCGCCCTTTCCCGCGTAAGACACCGTAATACGGCTTATGCCAAAACCACGATATCGAGCTTGTTGTAGCCGCGTTGCACAGCTATAAGGAACGTCCTCCTAAGGACCCATCAGCCTCTTTGCTAGGAGGCTGGTTACTTGAGTACCTCACGCCCTTATACCCTTCGGGTAGCCGGTGATCTGCGTGCCCGTATAGAGGCAGAAGCAGCCAAACTGGAGTGCTCGCCGTCGGACCTGGTTCGTCGGGCGATCGAACAACATCTCGACGGTCGGAAGCTGCTTGAAGGCAGCGAGCGACGCCACCTGCGCGTGACCGAGTATATGCAGGTCGCGCTCGACGCGATCATCCGGGAAAACCACCCGGAATTGCGTGAGACGCTCATCCTCGAAGCCGACCGTCGCATGAAGCTTCATCATGGCGCGTGATGACCCCAAAGCACCCCGCGAGGACATCCGGAGCGACCGGCGTCCGATCCCGCAGAAGCACCATAGCGCGCGCGGTGAAGCGCCGCGTAATTCGGGCAACTTCACCCGAGGCAGCCAGCTTCTCAATACCCAGGTCCTTATGTGGCTACAGGGTGCCAAAATGCCGGTCTACATGTGGCTTGGCATCTTCGTCATCGCCTACTCCACGATCCTCTCGCTCACCCTCGACGAGAACAACATCCAGCTCATCTCGATGCGCATCCTGTCGGGGCTGTGGGACTGGATCTCGTTCGACGAAATGAAGCGCATCAACCTGCGTCTGCCCGACAACAGCGTGCGCCACACCTACATGGGCTACGTGCCTTACGTGCCAGAGGTCATCCTTGCATGGCACAAGGCCGTGAAGGGGTTCATGGGCTCGGTCGCGATTGCTTCGTGCATCACCGTCCCGCTGTCGATCTGGTACGTCGATTTCTCAGCCCGTCGCGGCAAGGCGATGATCCAGGAACGCCATGAGCGCGGCGCCATGCTGGTCGAGCGCGATCTGCTCTATTCCGAGATCGCCCAACACAACAAAAGCGAGTTCGTGAAAGAAGCCGCGAAACTGTTCCCGGACAAGACGCCGGAACAGGTCCTGAAGCTGAAATTCAAGGCCCGCAAGATGGGCGGCATCCACCACCCCTACACCGTTGCCGGCATACCATTTCCCTTCCGTCTTGAGCAGTCACATTTCATGACGCTTGGCACCACCGGGTCCGGTAAAACGACCGTGTTCCGCAAGCTCCTTAAGGAGATGCGCGAACGCGAAGATACCGCCGTCGTGTTCGACCTGACCGGGGCCTATGTCGAGGCGTTTTACGACCCGACACGTGACACCATTCTCAACCCGGCCGACGCACGCTGCCCGGCCTGGACGATCTTCAACGACTGCCGAACCTATAGCGAGTTTACCGCTGCCGCTGGAGCCCTGATCCCCTCCGATGGCGGAGCGGCCGATCCGTTCTGGGCACTCGCTGCGCGCACCCTTTTCATCGAGATGTGCATGAAGCTCATCGAGAAGGGACTGACGTCCAACCAGGCGCTCGCCGAGAACCTGATGACCGCTGACCTCAAGCTGGTTCACAAGCATCTCGCCAACACCATCGCCGACCCCATCACGGCGCCTGAGGCCGCCAAGATGGCTGAGTCGATCCGGGCAGTGTTCAACACCAACGCGCAGGTCCTGCGCTTCCTGCCCGACGAAGGTCCGCAATACTCGATCAAGGACTGGATGACGGCCGAGAAAAAGTCCGGCTCAATTCTCTTCATCACCTCCAACTACACCGACCTCGAGATGAACCGGGCGCTGCTCACGCTCTGGTCGAACCTCGCCATTCACGCGCTGATGACGATGAAGAAAACCCGCAATCTGCGCACCTGGTTCGTGTTCGACGAATTGGGCGCACTCCACCGACTGCCGGCGATCGAAGACGGCCTCCAGACCGCCCGCAACTTCGGCGGTGCAATGGTTCTCGGGCTGCACTCGTTCGACAAGCTCATCCAAGTTTACGGCGAGGAGAATGCCCGCAACTTGTCGTCACTCGCACGCACCAAACTGATCCTCGCCGCGGCCGACCTCGACACCGCTGAACAGGGTGCCCGCTACATTGGCAACCGCGAGATCCGGCAGATGGATGAGGGGTACAGCTATGGGTACAACAACACCCGCGACGCCTCGACCCTGACCCCCCGCAAACAGATCGAACCGCTGGTCATCCCCGACGACATCATGAACCTTCCGAGCCTGCACGGCTTCGTGAAGTTTCCCGATGGCTTCCCTGCTGCCCGCATCCGCCTGGAATGGGAACATTACCCGACCGTTGCCGAGGGCTTTATTGAGCGGAAACCGGCAAAGCCGGACGAGCATGGGAAGGTTGTTCGCGGAGGTGGTGGCAAGCCGCAGGGTGGTGACGATGACGTTGGACGGGGAGATGTGCCCGGTCTGACAGAAGAAGAGGTTGAGCCGGCAAACGTGGCCAACACCTTCGCCACCAACATTCTGTCACAGCCGACCGAGAACGAGGTCGACAATTCGCGCGACGCGACAACCGTCGAAGCCACCGCCAGAACCGAACCGCAGGTGCCACTTCAGGACATGCGTGAGCGCTCCCGCGATGACGATAGAAAGGACCGCGAACGGTCACTGGAGGGTACGTCCGTCCAGGCGCGCAGCGAGGACCAGCAGCGGCAGAAAGACGATCCTACGCCGACCGGAGAACGGCCGGAGGATCTGTCGATCAGGGAGGCGCGCGATGCCTTCCCGGATGACGGATACGGGATGTAACAATGCACTCGATCGCATCCGTCAAATCGGCATCCGGTGCCGCAAAATATTTCACCAAGGACGACTTCGTCAGCGGCGAATATTACACCGACGAGAAGGCCGGTGACGTCAGCATGTGGGGTGGCGAAGGTGCTGCCGCAGCTGGCCTTACCGGCACCGTTTCGCAGGAGGCATTTGCAAAGGCGCTGAACGGAGAGCTGCCATCTGGTGAAAAGGTCGAGGTCCGGGACGGACGGCGTCCTGGTTTCGATCTCACTTTCTCCGCGCCAAAATCGGTGTCGGTCATGGCCTATATCGCCGGCGATAAACGTATCCTCGGGCCTAACGGCGTGCAAACCAAAGCGGTCCAGCAGACCATGGCGTGGGTGGAGAAGAACCTCGCTGCCGGTCGGATCACCAAGGACGGAAAAACCGAAAGGGTAAAGACCGGGAACCTGGTCTATGCACTGTTTCAGCACGACACGAGCCGGGCGCTCGATCCTCAGGCGCATATTCACGCGATCGTCGCCAACATGACGCAAATGCCCGACGGCAAATGGCAGGCGCTTGATGCGCAGAAGCTATGGGCCAGCAACACGGTGATCGGCTCAATCTACCATAGCTTCCTCCGTAACGGGTTGGAGAAGCTTGGCTACCAGACCCGGATGGACGGCAAGCATGGCACATTCGAGATAGGCGGGGTGCCAAAAGCGGTGCTGGAGACTTTTAGCCAGCGCCGCGGACACATCATGGAAAAGGCAGCCGAATTAGGCATCGTCTCCCCCAAGGGTCGTGATGGCGTTACGGTAAACACCCGCGATCGCAAGCTGAATGTCGAAGACCGCGACGGTCTGGTGCTCGACTGGATGAAGAAGGCCGCAGAGCAAGACTTTGACGGCAAGAAGCTGCTCGAGGGAGCGTTAGAGAACGTCGCAAAGCTGGAGCAACGAGAGAACGCTGGCTCGATCGGGCGGGGCTACACCGTGATCGCAGACGCAGTAAAAGTCGCGATGGAGACCGTGTCGGGATTGCTGCGATCACCGGACCCACTGGTCGACCGCGGTTTCGTTCGCCTAGCGCAGTCCACCGGCCAGGCTAACGCGCAGCTTGCTGTCGCCTCCGCGATCCGCAGTCTTAGTCAACGCGAAGCGGCGTTCGATAAAGACAAGGTCGCCAAGAAGGCCCTCGACTTCGGTCTCAAAGGCGTCACCATCGACCATGTCGAGGCGAGGGTCAAGCAGCTCACCGAGAAGGGCAAACTCCTATCTGGAGAGATTACCCACCAGGGTCAGAAGGTCGATGCGGTCACAACACCAGAAGCGCTTCGGACCGAAGAGAGCATCCTTGCGCGGGTGCAGGCGGGTAAAGACGCAGGTGCCCCGATTGTGGCACCCTCGGAAGCGCCAGACCGGCTGCAGGCCGCCTCCCCTCACCCCCTGAACGAAGGACAGCTGGCAGCTGCAACGCTGCTCGTCTCGACCTCGGATCGCATCATCGCGGTCCAGGGCGTCGCTGGCGCCGGTAAGTCGACCATGCTGCAGGCCGTTGCCCGCGTCGTCGAGTCCGAGGGCAAATCGGTGATGGGCCTCGCATTCCAGAACAAGATGGTCGCGGACATGAAAGAAGGGATGGCGCGGCCGGACGCCATCCCCACTCGCGAGATGTCCGTCGATCAGATGCAGGATTCTGGGGTCAAAGCCGAGACGATCGCTCACTTTATCTGGCATAACGAAAAGCACGTCACCAACCCGAACACGCCCGAGGCTCAGGCGCGTCGTGACGAGCTGAAGAATACGATCATCGTCGTCGACGAGACGTCGATGGTGTCGAACCGTGACATGCTCAAGATGCTGACGATCGCGGAATCGCTCGGCATCGAGAAAGTCGCATTGATCGGCGATCGCCAGCAGCTCCTCCCCATCGATGCCGGCAAGGCCTTTGCCATGATGCAGGCTGACAAGATCGGCATGGCCAGCATGGATGACAACCTTCGCCAGCAGACTGATCAACTGCGCACGGTCGCGGCGCTGGCCAACATTGGCAAGGCGGGTCAGGCCATGAAGGTGCTTGGCGGCAAGGTCGTCGAGCATGAGGATCCATCTGCCCACGCCTCCGACCTGTGGCTGGCCCTGTCGTCGGATGAACGTGCCAACACGGCCATTTTCGCGTCCGGCCGCGAGACCCGTGCAGCGATCAATCAGGCGGTCCAGAAAGGCCTGAAGGACGAGGGCACGCTCAAAGGTGATGGGCTATCTATTGCGGTCATCCAGAACGTGAACATCGAGCGTGAGGACCTGCGCTACGCCAAGACCTACGAGAAAGGGCAGCGGCTGGAGATCAAGGGCTCGGTGCCAGAGCTTAAACTCGAACGCGGCGTAGCTGAGGTCCGGCGCACCTTTGCCAACGGCAAGGTCGAGATCGTCAAAAACGGTAAGTCGATCAAGTTCAGTCCCCAGAAGATCGATCCGATGATCGACAAGGATCGTATGTCGCTCGCGACGATCGAGACGATCCAGATTCACGAAGGCGACCGGATTCGGTGGACTGATAACGACAAGGAGCGCGGCATCTACAATGCCTCGCTGGCCACGATCGCCGGCATTGAGAACGGCAAGGTCACCGTCGAACTGGCGAACAAGGACCAGGTCACGCTCGAGAAGAACGACCCGATGATGCAGCGGATGGACCTCGCCTACGCGCTCAACATGCACATGGCGCAGGGCATCACCGTCAACAAAGCCATCACGGTGATGCAGAGCTTCGAGCGCAATCTGTCAAACCAGCGCCTGTTCAACGTCGGGGTCACACGCATCCGCCTCGACCTGACCATGGTCGTCGACAACCAGCAAAAGCTCGAGATGCAGCTGGATAAGAACCCCGGCGACAAAACCTCATCGCTGGAAAGCCTCGGCCGGCTGGATATTGATGGTGCTGCCGTACAGACCAAAGCGGCCGACGATGCGCTGACGAAAGCGATGGAAAGCCTCGACGAGGCGAGCAGCGAGAAGATCCTGATCGATCCCGCCAGCCTCGACATGACCGACCTGCCGCCAATGGGAGCGTCGACGACCGATTATACCGACCTCAAAAACCTCGATGGGGAAATGCCGTCGATCAAGGACGGCCAGGACGCTGATCGGCGTGATGCTCGCGCCGATCGGAAGGACGACGAGCTCGGCATGCGTCCGCTCGACATGGACGACCTCAGCGCCCTTCCTGCGATGCTGAAATCAAATGAGCAGATCCGCGGGCTTCCAGAGAAAAACCTCAGCTTGGATATGTGAGCGCAGACATGACGATGGAAAGCTATCCCCTCTCTACAAAGGCCCTCTGACCATGGACAAAAATATCGCGGCTGTGATCGCCTTGCTCGGCCTGTTCATGATTTTGAAGGCGCTAAGTGGCGCTGGCGCTAGCATCGGGAGCAGGCGACCGCTGGCCAAGCGGTTCATGACCCCTCGCGAGCTGGCAATGCTCGATATCCTGGAACGCTGCCTGCCCGAATACCGCTTTCACGCGCAGGTCGCGATGGGCGCGTTGCTGAAGGCCCCTCCCCGACTGATCGGCAAAAGCCATCCTGCCGATCGCAATGCCTTCTCTCAAAAGATCATTGATTTCGTGGCGCAGGATCGAGTGACGGGCGCGATCGTCGCGCTGATCGAGGTCGATGACGCGAGCCACAATGCTCAGCGAGACAGCCGGCGCGACGCAATGACGTCCCATGCCGGCTACCGCACAATTCGCATCGGCCGCGCTGTCCAGTCCCGGGTCCACGAGGTTCGGGTCGCAATCGCGCCGCTTTTTCAGGCTCACGCCATTCAAGGGAACGCTTCGTCATGAGCATTGCCGTCGTTAGCGTACTTCGTGCTTTCGAGTACAATTGGATGGCCTCGAGACTACGCTTGGTCACCATCAGAACAGTGTGCCCAACGACACATCGGGAACAGCGGGAGGTGAGTCATGGGGTTGGCTGACCGCGACTATATGCGAGCGCCACCCAGGCAACGTGGCCGTACAACCCGTCTCGATGCCGCGCCGACCGACGGTGTCATCTGGGAGGCAACGGTCAATTCTTGGCCTGCAGCCAGACCGCGACACCGCCATCGCCGCCTGATGGGGCTGGCATTCTGGTTCGCGGCCGGAACTGCCGTCTTCACGGCCCTGTGGGCGATCGCCTGCGCGATGATCGGAGCGCAATGGCACGGCCAAGGCACCACCTTCACGCGGCACACTACGCAAAGCGATTCACATACCGAGGAGGGTAATGATGCAGCACGCCGAAAGTGAACCGTCCTCGGCCGAGCTCCTGATACCCGATGCGCTGTCCGACACGGACTTGGCGGACAGCTTCCGGACTCAGTCATTCCACCTGATGCAAGCGCATCCCATCGCCGCTGCGCATCTTGTCCTCGCAGCCGCCTCGATCGCGCCGACATGTGATGCCGAGCAGGATGTCGCGGACCAATTCTCCTACGCGATCGTCGATTTCGCGCAGCAGCTCGGTGTCCTGCACCGCCGCGCAGTCAACCGGCGAGCCCAGGACGCCAAGAGTGTCGCAAATGGGCATTGATGACCGCGACTACAATCGCGAGCGCTATCGCCAGCGCCAAGGACTCGCCGCTGGAACGACATGGTGGAATGACCGCAAAGGCCGACGGGAGCTTCATGAAGACCGAACGGCGGTGCCGCTTGGAAGCGCTAGCTGGATTGGCGGAGGCGGCAGCGGCACCGGGGTTGGTGGTGGCTGGTTCGATGCCGCAAATCGTGGTTTCGACTATCAGAAGAACCGGCATCGACCTAGGCGCCACAGTCGGACGCACCCAGCGCAGAAATGGATATTCCTGCTATGGGCGATACCGATCCTGATCCCCGCGTATCGTGAGGCAAAACGCTCCGGCTGGATTCCAGACCGCGCCGCGGAGCTGCCCTTCCCCGCGTCCGGGACCGTCACGGTCAATGATAGCGTCGACCCGAAAACGGCAACTTCACAGATCAAGGTGAATGCGGCCCAGGCAAATGCCGTCGTAGAGCTGTTCGATCGCGAGACCGATCTGCACGTCATTTCTGTCCATGTGAACCGAAACGAGGACGTATCCGTACCGGTGCCACCTGGCACTTACCGGATGAAGATCATCAAGGGGACAAGTGGCATGGCCTGACGACGTGGTTCGGTGCATCGACCATCTATGAGACTGTGGTGCGACCGATGGTCTTCACACGGCGAACCAGTCGGATGATCGACTTACATCGGTCGCCGTCCGGCAACCTGCACACCAGCATCAACTTTACGAACCCAAAACCGCTCAATTGAACAAGGGGAACACACATGGATCGGACACTCGCAATCTTTGGGACGCTTGCGATCGCCCTCCCCTCCCCTCCCCTCGCGACGGCGCAAAAGCTCGTTAAGGGCGGCAGCGGCATTGATGGCGACATGGAGGTGCCTTGCGGCGACCGATCGCTAGGGACAATCGCGCTGAGCTAGAAGCGTACGCGGTGAACCCTGCCGACGGGCTCTTTGCCGTTATGGTGGCGCTGATTTGGGTGCCTAACGCACGGAGCGGATGCCCGGGTGTTGCCGCCCCCTCCCCCCTTTGCTGAAGCTGTCGGTGTCATAGTCGGGCGATCCCCTGCTCGTCGCCTGCGGAGAGGGTTTAGATGGCCTTCAGCGCGAGCGGCAGCTTGCTGCGGGTGGATCGGTCGCTGGCGCAAACAATCAGGCTGCGCTGAAGGCGGCAGATTACCAATTGCATGCAAAGCTGCTCTATTCCGCCAACGATCCTAATAGCAGCGGTGGTTGTCTAACTCCAGCAGGCCACAACGTAGGCCAGTGAGCAGGGTGGATATCCGCAGGATATCCATTTGATTTGGCCACCATAAGGATATCCAGTCAATATTCTTTGGTTGGCGATCATTTACCGGATACCATATCCATATGCCACCATATCCATATGCCACCATATCCATATGCCATCATATCCATATGCAATCATATCCATATGCAATCATATCCATATGCTACCATATCCATATGCTACCATATCGCAAGGGGATCCAAAGGCTATCAAAAGGATATCCATCGTATATGTATTGCGCTATTAATATGGTTTCGATAGGCAACCGTCAGCCTATGCATGGCCAATCGATCGCAATAGGCAATTAGTAGCCTAGTAAAATGTTAATGAGGAAACGCAGGCATGCCAGCGATATCAGTAGCAAACCCGAAAGGGGGTGCCGGCAAAACGACCCTTACGTTCATTCTCGCTGGGGAGTTGGCTCGCAGCGGCGCGTCGGTTGTCGTCGTCGATGCTGATCCAAACGCGATCATAGCGAAGTGGGGCGCCAGGCGTACCGCTGAGGGGAGGGCACTTCCGTTTGAGATCGTAGCAAGCCCTAAAGAGTCAGAGCTAGTAAAAGTGCTCGACGCCCTCACAGAAAAGAACGACTTTGTTTTAATCGATCTTGAGGGGACTGCTTCGCGAATGACATCACGAGCACTTGCCCGCTCTCACTTGGTACTGATTCCGTTCAATCTCTCGCCGATTGACGCAGAATTAGCAGCTAATGCCGTTGGTTTGATACACGAGGAGGCGGAAGCCTTAGGCCGCGTTATTCCGTACCGCCTCGTCCGGAGTCGTGACAACGCGGCGATTGAGACAAAATCTGCGAAACGAATTACCTCAGCAATCAAGGACGCTGATCTACCCTTGCTCAACAAGGGACTGGTAGAACGAGCGGCTTACCGTGACGTATTCGATTTTGCATCAACATTGGAAGAACTGACCGATGAAAAGACTTCAGGACTTGCGGCAGCCAAACGAAACGCATTCGAAGTTGCGTACGCAGTCGTAGAGGCTGTGCGTGAGGAGACTGACCGATGAGCGGTTATGGGTTCAAGAAGCCTAATGCGGCATCGGCTGACGAAGTCGCCGACAAACTCAATCTTTCCGGCCTCTCGAAAGCGCCCCTTCGTATCGATCGTGTGAGAGAAGAGGAGGCAGTTGCGCGTGGCGCTGCAATGGGGTTCGTCGATCGCGCCCAGGGGGAGAGCGAGAGTGTCTCAGCTCGACCTAGCCGACGTCGGCGGGAAACCGTCGCGCAGGGAAATCTCTTTATAAAGGGTCCACAAGAAACACTCGACTGGTTCGTTGAATTTACCAACCAGCGTGGTCACCGTTCTTATTGGCAGGCACTTGAGGAACTGCGGGCACTTACCGCGAAGGGTTAGGATCCTTCTAGGCACCGAGCCTCCCGCAAGTAAGGCAAGCGAACGGGCTAATAATCTTCGTGGGTATCCAAAAAAAAATCACACTGGCTAGTTTCGTTTATCAAGACCCCGTGTGAGGAGGCGGTCAATCTCTGCCATTGCGATATCAAGATCCGCAGCCGCTGCACAAAGCGGACCGTGATCGAGGGACGCAGACAACGACGGAGACGAACCGGGGAGGGCGGGGGATACCAAACCTCCCGTTTCGAGCCCAACGAGTCTCGCAGCAGCAAGCGCGCGCGCCTGGATATCGGCACCGGCGCGCGACAAGCTAAGTGCGCGCATGAGCTGCTTGCGCGTGGTCGGACCGAGCGCCGCCAAAAGCGTCCAAGCCTCAAACGCACGGGCGTTGCGGGATAAGCCGGCGAGGGCCTCACGACCGCGACCCAACACCGACTCTATGCGCTCCAAGTTCGTGAACGCGGCCAACGCTTCATGCGTGCTATGGTCGACGAGCGCGGCAGCCCGCTGGGCATCCGTGACATCGAGGCGAAAGACCGTGCGCGGGACTATCCCGGTAACCTGTGGGACGATGCCGCGTGCAACAAGCACAAGGTTCAGGGCCCAGCATCCGGCCGGCTCGGACGCAATGTAATGCCGCATCGATCGGGAGGGCAGGGGGAGTAGCGCCTCGTGCCCAGAGCTTTCGGCGAAGTCCGGCGCGCGGATCAAAACGTCGACCGCGACCGCAGCGCGCGCCAGCCCATGGAGCGGATGATCCGGACCGGCGTCCGCCAGTCCGCAGGCACCGGTGAGGGGGCCACCAGCAGCCGCCTGCGCCAAGGCGTCCTGGGCGGCGTTGAGCAATGCCAGCGCATTGACCTCGAACCCGCGCGTCGCGTTGACCATGCGAACGACCATCGTTGCAGCGTCGGCAATCGGTGGCACCCCGTGTGCAGCAAGCCAGAGCACGACGGCGTCGCGGCGGGGGTCGTCGGTCAGGAGGATCGAGAGGGCGTCAGTAGAGGGCTGGTGGGCAGGGCCGACGTTGCCAATGCCGGCATCGCGTCGATACGCGCGCCACGCGTCAGCCACGGTGGCGAGGCTCGCAACCTTGCGGAATTCTGGGGAGGCAAAGCGAATTGCACCCGCCAGTCGACCGAGCGCGTAGCCCAGCGAAGTATGATCAGTGAACGTCATTGCGCCCACCATATGCTAGCAATCGCGCGATCACTAGGCAGCACCATGTGTCATGTATAATAACTTACCATAGTCGGACATTATGGTAAGTACAGGGATGTGCTACGAAGGCCAAATGCAGGGTAAATCGAACCAGCGGGCAGGGCCCGCGTGAGCGAAATCGTCGTCCATCGCACTGACGGGGAGGGGCTGCCGGTCCGAGCGCGACGTGGCCTCGTCGAGCCGATCGATGCCCGCGTCACCCGGCTGCTGGCGCTTGCGCTGCCGGCGGACGCCGGGCCGTTGAGCGAGATCGGCTTTACCGCCCAGCTCGGCGCGATGGCGGCGGCCAGCAAGGCGGCGCTGGCCGCGGACTTGACCTGCTATCTGGCCTGGTGCGACGACAACCGCGCCACGCCGCTGCCCGCCGACCCTGAAGACCTGGTCCGCTACATCACCATGCTCGAGACGCGCGGCGCCAAGCCCGCGACCGTTGCCCGGCGGGTTGCCAGCCTGGCCACCGCCCACAGCCTGTCAGGGCTGCAGGAGAGGGGGCATGCGCCCACCAGCCACGTCATGGTGCGAGCGGCGCTCAAGGGCCTGCGTCGTCGTCGTGGCGCTGTGCAGCGTCAGGCGGCGCCGTTGCGCTTCGGCGCCTCGCTCGATCCGCACACCAAGGGGTTTACGCTGACGGCGCTGCTGGGGGCTTGTGGCGGCGATTTGCAGGGCCTGCGTGACGCTGCGCTGCTATCTCTGGGCTATGATGCGGGACTGCGCGTCAGCGAGCTCGTCGCGGTCACCGTCGCGCACATCGATCCGCACAGCGACGGTTCGGCGCTTCTGTTCATCCCATCGTCCAAGACCGATCAGGAAGGGCAGGGCGCCTGGGGCTGGCTGTCTGCCGATACGATGCGCCGGGTTGGCGCCTGGCTGGTAGCGAGTGCCATCACCGAGGGGCCGGTCTTCCGCCGTGTCGGGGTCGATCGGCGCCGTCTGCGCGCCGCGGTTCCGCCGATGGCGTACGAGGCGATTCCCGGGCACACGCGGCACTGGCAGGAGAAGCTGAAGGGCAAGAAGGCTGAACCCGCGCGCACCGTCTATACCGTCGGGACGGCCCCGCTTAGCCGGCAGGGTGTCAACGGGATCTATCGGCGTATGGCGCTGAGTGCCTTCGATCAGGGGCTGGTGGAGATGCCGATCGCAAAGGTTGAGGAGGCGGCGAGGGCGCTGTCCAGCCATTCGTTGCGCGTCGGCCTTACCCAGGACCTGTTCGCGGCCGGCGAGGACGGTGTCGGTATCGCGCAAGCGCTACGCTGGTCTTCACCGTCGACCGCGCTGCGCTACGGGCGCAAGCTCGCGGCCCGCAGCAATGTTGCAGCGCGAGTCTTGTCTCGGATTAGAAGCTAATCAGCCGCCATGTTTTGACGACTGACTGCGGGGTAGTAGCGCGTCTGCTGACTAAACGTTCCAGTCTATTGATAGCCGCCATTTTCTTCGCGCTCTTTGGCGGCATCCTCCTGCACTTTTTCCATTTCCTCTGCCTCTTCGGACTGGGTCGCGTCATCGGTTTTCGGATCGTCGGTCATGTCTGTCTCCAACTGAATGGGGTAATTGCTCAGGCCAGCTTGAGGCCTTCCTTGTTCATCGCGATAGTGATGTGCGTGTTTTGCTCGTCCGAAAGCTGATTGCGAAGCTTCGGAAAAAGATCGTTCTCCTCCTCGCGCATGTGCTTTTCAATCATTCCGCGGAATTCCTTCAGCTTCGGCAGCCATGCGGGGTCGTCCCTGGACATTTCCGTAAGATCGAAGAAATACTGCTTCACGTAGCCATGCTCGTGATTAAGGTGATCCGCTGCGTCCGTCAGGCCTTGATCGCGCATCATCGCATAAACAACATTCTCTTCCTGAAACGCGTGCTTGCTGACCGCGTGTTTCAACTGCATCAGCAGAAACGATCGACGACCGGTCGCGTGGCTACTTGTCTTCTCTAGCAGGTCAAAGATTTTAAGCGCTGCCGAGTGTTCTGCCGCTAGCGCTGTATCCCAGTTGCCCGCCATGGCGGTTGGCGCCTGTACAGCGGCCTTTCGGAGCAGGTTCGCGAGGAGACCAGTCCCAGCTATCTTTCGTGCAGATGTGGGCTCTGCATCAGCAGAAACGATCGACGACCGGTCGCGTGGCTACTTGTCTTCTCTAGCAGGTCAAAGATTTTAAGCGCTGCCGAGTGTTCTGCCGCGCCATGGCGGTTGGCGCCTGTACAGCGGCCTTTCGGAGCAGGTTCGCGAGGAGACCAGTGGCAACGCCGGCCGCGGCGCCAATCGCTATCTTTCGTCCAAAGTTTCCAGATGTGGGTTCGTGCGCTGCCGTTGTCATGTGGTTCGCTCCTCTGTTCGAGGTAGCAACGACGATGATCATTCCCTGTTCCGGCAGGCTGGCAATTCAAAGCGGACGCACGATCGGCCCTTGCGCTGTCGCCCAGATCTGGGACTAAAATGCTCCTACGCAATCCGACGATCGCTGCCGTTCAGCAGCACCGGTCGTTGGTACGCGACGATCTTCCGAGCGAAGTTCGTCGTGGGCGACTCCCGATCATGGGAATCGATGCCGGGTGATTTAATGAGCTTGCGAACCAGGAACCGCGCATCCGATTGCCCGTTCTTGTTTTTGTAAAATACAATAAAGTAACTACGGTACGGGAGTGTAGCGGTGAATGATCCGAAACCCACAGATCGAAATTATCTCCGCGTCGCGCTAGGGGTTTTTATAGCAGCCATTCTGGTAATTATCGTCGTGGCCACTTTACAATATTGGGGCGATAAGCGCGACCCGGATGTGATATCGGAGACGAGCGGACAGTAGGTAGACTCACAGATGCCTCGGCGTATGGTGGGATGCCGAAGGTTACTGGACGCTGTTCTTAATTAATACAGCTATGAGATCTAGGCAGCCAGAATATAGTCTGGCGAAGGCTTCTCATCGATCTACTTCGCCGAAAACGATATCGATCGATCCGAGAACGGCCGTCACGTCAGCCAGCATGTGCCCCCTCGTCATCATGTCCATCGCTTGAAGATGGCTGAATCCCGTTGGACGTATCTTGCAGCGGTAAGCGCGGTTGCTACCGTCACTGATAAGATACACCCCGAACTCCCCTTTGGGACTCTCCGTGGCGACATACACCTGCCCCGCCGGTACGTGAAATCCTTCGGTAAACAGCTTAAAGTGGTGGATGAGGGCCTCCATGGACTGCTTCATCTCACCGCGCTTGGGCGGAACCACCTTGCGATCGGCACTAGCCGTAGGCCCTTCGGGCATATCGCGCAGGCACTGCTTCATGATGCGTGCCGACTGGCGGACCTCCTCGACTCGGACCATGAAGCGGTCATAGCAGTCGCCGCTCGTACCGACGGGCACTTCGAAATCCATTAGTCGGTAGACGTCATAGGGTTGCGACTTTCTCAAGTCCCATGAGATGCCGGAACCACGCAGGACTGGTCCAGAAAAACCCCATTTTATTGCGTCTTCCTGACTAACAACGCCGATATCGACGTTGCGCTGTTTGAATACGCGATTATCCGCCACCAAAGCGATCGCATCTTCAAATAGTCTTGGCAGACGAGTGTCGAGCCACTCGTTGATATCAGTCAAAAGCTTTCCGGGAACGTCCTGACGAACTCCGCCGGGCCGAAAGTAGTTGGCATGCATACGCGATCCGGAGACGCGCTCGTAGAAATTCATCGTATCTTCGCGTAGCTCGAAAAGCCAAAGATTCGGCGTCATGGCGCCGACGTCCATAACGTGGCTGCCAAGATTTAGCAGATGGTTCATAATACGCGTCAGTTCTGCGAAGAGAACGCGAATATACTGACCTCGAATCGGCACCTCTAAATCCAAGAGCTTCTCAATAGCCAAGACGTAGGTGTGTTCCATGCACAAAGGTGAGCAATAATCCAAACGGTCAAAGTATGGAATGGTCTGTAAATACGGCTTGTTCTCAATAAACTTTTCGGTTCCCCGGTGGAGAAAGCCGATGTGCGGATCCACGCGTTCAACGATCTCGCCGTCAAGCTCGAGAACCAGTCGTAGCACACCATGGGCAGCGGGATGCTGCGGCCCGAAGTTCACGGTGTAATTTGCTATGCGGACGTCTCGCTGGGCGTCGTCATCGTTGGCGATCGGCTTATTGTCGGGGTTGGCCATGACGTTACCTTTCTAACTGTCCACTCCGTTAAGTCCGCGACGGACCAGGTATGAACAACGTAGGTTAACGTTCTTTGGAAAAACCTGTCGCTTGCCGCGCAGGGGAGGGCGTTGACAGCCACGAGGGCACGCTATGTTATTTGTCGTCCTTATTGGGTCTTGAAGGCCGGCGCAGTTTTTGGGCGGGCGGTTCCGCCGCTAATCGTATCCAGGTCGGCGCATGGTCGCTGGTCTTCTCCCAGCCGCGCACGTGACGATCGACCTGCGCGTCCTGAAGCCTATTGGCAAGCGATTGGCTGAGCAGCAAGTGGTCGATGCGAAGACCCGCGTCCCGCCCGTACGCGTTCCGGAAATAGTCCCAAAAGGTGTAGATCGTCTCGTCCGGGTGAAGCGTGCGGAGCGAGTCCGTCCAGCCTTGTTCGATAAGCCGCGCATACAGCGCCCGGACCTCGGGCGTGAACAGAGCGTCGTTGGCCCAGCGTTCTGGTTTGTAGACGTCGGCTTCCGTGGGCATGACGTTGAAGTCGCCCGCGAGCACGACCGGCAGGCCGCTCTCCAGCAGCGTCGCTGCGTGCCTGATGAGTGTCTCGAACCATGCGAGCTTGTAATCGAATTTGGGGCCGGGGCGTGGATTGCCGTTGGGCAGGTAAAGCCCGCCGATGATGATGCCGTTGACCGCAGCCTCTATGTAGCGGCTCTGCGATGGGTCGGGATCATTCGGCAGTCCGCGCCTTGTCTCGTGGATCTCACCGACCCGGCTGAGGATGGCAACGCCGTTCCAGCTCTTCTGGCCGTGCCAGATAGCGTCGTAGCCGAGATCACGGATCGCGGTGGCCGGAAACTTCTCCTGCGGTGCTTTGAGTTCCTGCAAGCAGACGATGTCCGGCTTCTCCTCCTCCAGCCAGCGCAGCAGCACGGGCAGGCGGCCGTTGACGCCGTTCACATTGTAGGTGGCGATTTTCATAGACGTTCAGAGATCCGGCAGCACCTGGTCGGCGCGTCCCCAGCCCGCGAGCGCCGTCGAGCCTGCGCGCTTCACGAGTTCGGCAGCGTCACCCACATGCCAGTGCGCCGGCGTGTCGATCGTCTCCATTTCCTTCCAGGTGATCGGCACGGCGACGGGAGCGCCGGCGCGCGCGCGAACGGCGTAAGGCATGACTGCGGTCGCACCACGCTGGTTGCGCAGGTAGTCGACGAAGATGCGACCTTTGCGCTGCGCCTTCGGCAAGGCAGCAGTGAAGTTGTCCGGGTCTTTCTGCGCCACCGCCATCGCGAGGCGATGCGCGAAGTCTTTCACCTCTGCCCATTCGGCTTGAGGCGTAAGCGGAGCGATGACGTGAACCCCCTTGCCGCCGGTGACCATCGGGAAGGTCTCCAGGCCGATCTCCTTAAGGAGGTCGCGGAACTGGAACGCGGCCCGTCGCACCGCCTCGAAGTCGAGGCCTTCGTCCGGATCGAGGTCGAAAACGAGACGATCGGCTTTCTCTACATCCTCGATGCGAGCGCCCCAGCCATGGAATTCGATCGTCCCCATCTGCACGCAAGTGAGCAACCCGTCGGGTGTATCGACGTAGAGATACGGCTCCTCATGGCCGTCCTTTTCGAGAATGGCGACATGATGCACGTTCGTCCCGAAGGTGCCGGCGTCGTGCTTCTGGAAAAAGCACTTTTTCGCCCGGCCCTGTGGGCAACGGACGAGGCTGATCGGTCTGCTGCCGACCCAGGGCAGCATGATTGGAGCCACCGCGGCGTAATGGTCTGCGAGCTGGCCCTTGGTAATACCGCCTTCGGGATCGATGACGCGGTCGCGGTTTGTGATGACGACGCTGGACGCAGCTTCGACAGCGACACTTGCCACCGGCGCCTCCGTCTCGAGCACGACGGCTTCCGCCTTCTTGTCGGCACGCAGACCGAGATAGCTCGGATGGCGAAGCGTGCCCTCGTTCGTCATCTCGGTATAGGCTATCTCCGCCACCAGCACCGGCCTGATCCAATGCGCACCTTTGACGGCCGCGCGCGGCGCATCCACCGGCGCCTTGTCGCTGGCGAGCGGCTCCATCAGTTCACCGAGCTTCAGGATCTCGTCGTTGTCGAAGCCAGTGCCGACCTTGCCGGCATAGCGCAGCTTGCCATTTTCATGGACGCCTAGCAGCAGCGAGCGGAAACCCCGGCCCTTGTCGGACGACGTCCAACCGACGATCACGAACTCCTGCCGCTTGATGCACTTGGTCTTGAGCCAGGTGCCAGCTCGGGAGCCGACATAGGGTGCGTCGGCTCGCTTGGAGATGACGCCCTCGAGTCCCGCTCCGCAGAACTTCGCGAACAACGCCTCGCCTTTGCCGACGATGTGATCCGAATAGTGGATCGGCCCGGTGCTTCCCTCCAGCAGCGTAGCCAAGCGGTTTTTGCGGTCGATGAGCGGCATGTTGGTCAGATCCTCGCCGTCTAGGCTAAGGAGATCGAAGGCGTAGAATTCGAGCCTTTGCGGCTCGCCTTTGATCGCGGATTGCAGCGTCTGGAAGTTAGTCCGGCCGTCGGCGTCGATCACGACGACCTCGCCGTCGATGAGAGCGGATCTAGAGGGAAGGGCCTTCACTGCTTCCACAATTGGTTTGAACTTGTCCGTCCAGTCCAATCCGGATCGTGTGAATGCGTGAAAAGAGCCATCACCTACGCTAACCAGGCAGCGGTAACCGTCGAACTTCAACTCGTGGAGCCAGCGATTGCCCTCTGGTACGTGATCCACCAGGGTTGCGAGCTGGACGGGCTGAAATGGAGGTGCTGGAATGGGAGTTCCGGAAGCTCTCGAGCTACGTGCCCCATCGGCTTTACCAGGCTTTCGCGCCATCGATGCGCCTCACTTATGCCAGTTGCGGGGGGCGTCTGCGGAATGCGCTACTAGGCTCGCGCGACCCCACCTCACTTAGCCGATTTGAGCTTTACCGCAGCCTCGTCCAGCTTCTCACGGCTATTTCCTACCTTGTTGATAAGGTCTTCCGCTTCCTGCGTGGTAATATCGTGCTTGCGCGCAAAGTAGCTCACTTCATAGTCCTCACCAGCGGCAACCCGTGCCCGGTCCCCGGCGCCGCGTTTGCTCTTGTCGTCAGCCATGCGTTTTCTCCTCGTTTAAAGAATGACGTTCGTTCGATCTGGTTCCGAACCACTGCCACATCGATTCTGTGAAAGTGCGATGACGGAACGGTTTACCTCGTGCGGGGTAAGTCACTCATGTCACCAATGATCGGAACCGCAGGTTGGGCGATCCCGGCCATCGACAGACCATCGTTCCCAGAGAACGGAACGGCGCTACGGCGTTACGCTGAGAGGTTGCCCTGCGTGGAGGTGAACTCCTCTTTCTACAAGTCGCATAGACGATCAACGTGGGAACGCTGGGCGGCATCAGTGCCGGACGGCTTCCGCTTCGCAGCAAAGGTTCCGAAGGAGATCAGTCATGGTCGCCGTCTGGTCAATGCGACGGACCGGCTCGATCAGTTTCTGAATGAGGCCGGCGGTCTCCGAGGCAAGCTGGCAATACTCCTCCTGCAGCTTCCGCCGAGTTTTGCCTTCGATCCGGGGGTGGTCGCAGGCTTCCTGGACGCTGTGTCGGACCGGAGCGAAGCACAGATCGTATGTGAGCCCCGTCACGAGAGCTGGTTCTCGCCTGAGGCTGACGCGCTGCTTGCCGAACATTATGTCGCGCGGGTGGCTGCTGATCCTGCAAAGGCGCCGGGAGCCGAGCTGCCGGGTGGCTGGCGCGGCCTCACCTATTTGAGGTTGCACGGCTCACCCGTCATGTACCGATCGGCGTATGGGGAAGAGCGCCTGCGTTCCTACGCCAACGTGATCGCCGTAGACCTGGCTGCGGGGCGGCAGACGTGGTGCATGTTCGACAACACCGCGTCCTCAGCAGCTCTTGGCGATTCGCTGCGCCTTTTACGGATGTTCGGTACAACGCCTTCGGTTTCATGATGGTTGGTAACGTCAGTCGAACTTTGAACGAGCCCGATCATCGCGCGTTCGTATGGACAGTCGGTAATTACACCTGAGCGGGGAGCAGCATGGCGACGACCGATCTCCTGCCGATGGAGGCGAAGCTGATCTCGGATCTACCGGACGACGGAACGTGGCAGTTCGAACCCAAATGGGATGGCTTCCGTGCCCTCGTCTTCCGCCGGGGTGATGACATCGAGATCATGTCCAAGTCCGGGAAGTCGCTGAGCCGCTACTTTCCGGAGGTGGTGCACCTCATCCGACAGGTCCATTGTCGGGAGTTCACGCTCGATGGTGAGCTCATATTACCGATTGGTGACGTGCTCTCGTTCGATGCGCTGCAGGCCCGGCTGCACCCGGCAGCCAGCCGCATCGAGCGGCTCTCGCGCGAGACCCCGGCTCAGATCATGCTCTTCGACTGCCTGATGGTGGATGGTCGGGATTCCCTTGCCGAGCCGCTTGGCGAGCGTCGGTTGTTGCTGGAAGCCTTTCACCGTGATCATGGTGGACCATCCATACTGCTGTCGGAGCGCACCCTCGACATCGCCGTCGCACGATCATGGCTTGCCCGTGGTGGTGGCGCACTTGACGGGGTGGTGGCGAAGCGCCTGGATGAGCCTTACCGCCCCGGAGAGCGCGCCATGCTGAAAGTGAAGCAGCATCGATCTGCCGACTGCGTCGTCGGGGGCTTTCGCCGCGTCAAGGAAGGCGAGGGCGTCGCATCGCTGCTGCTTGGGCTTTACGACGACGACGGTCGGTTAAACCATGTTGGCTTTACCTCAGGCATAGCCGCTGCCGAGCGTTTAGAGATGCTTCGTCGCCTGGAGCCGCTCATCGAGGCACCGGGCTTCTCCGGCAAAACTCCCGGCGGACCGAGCCGATGGAACAGCGGCAAGGAAAACGAGTGGGAGCCGCTCAGGAGCGAACTCGTCGTCGAAGTGCTCTACGATCAGGTCACAGGCGACCGCTTCCGCCATGGCACGAAGCTTCTGAGGTGGCGGCCGGACAAGGCGCCGAACATGTGTCGCATGGATCAGATGATGCATGCTGTGCGCCCGGCAGAGCTTGCTACGATCACAGCGCCACGGGGATAAGGCTACTATCCGTCCGCCCGCTGCGCCTGCGCGGTTATCGCCTTTAGCGTCAACGCGTCCTCGATGGCATGGCCGTCGATGTCGTTGTTGAAATAGATCCAGACCTCGCGCCCCTGGTGGGTTTGGTCGACCAGCCAATCCGCCCATTCGAGCAGCCGTGCGTCCGCATAACGTCCCCAATATTTGCCTTCGCCGCCGTGGAGGCGGACATAGGCCGTGCCGGCAACCGCCAGTCGTGGGCTTTCGAGGCCGGGCATGTCGTGGGCGCAAAAACCCGCACCGTGCCTATCGAGCAACGCGAATACAGCGTCGCAATACCAGCTGGGATCGCGGAACTCGAAGACGTTGGTGACGTCCTTGGGAACAAGTTCCAGGAAGCGTTCGAGCCGATCCAGGTTCGCGCGAAACCGTGGCGGAAGCTGGTAGAGGACCGGGCCCAGGGCGGGCTGTAGGTGTCGGAACGGTGCCATCATCCGTTCCAGAGGTTCCTCGCAATCCTTCAGTTTCTTGGCTTGGGTGATGAAGCGATTGGCCTTCACCGCGTAGCGAAAACCCTCCGGGGTCTGGTCGCGCCATGCATCGAATGTCTCGGCCTTTGGCAGGCGATAGAAGCTGTTGTTGATCTCGACCGTGTCGAAATGAGCGGCGTAGAAAGCGAACCAGTGCTTCACCGCCAGCTTCTCCGGGTAGAACCGGCCGCGCCAATGCGGATACACCCAGCCGGAACATCCGATGCGTATACTCGACGACGCAATGGTGTTCACAACTGCACCTATTTGCTGGACGGGATCGTTCGCACGGTCAACGCGGCTAGCGCCAGCATCAAGGTGATGCGGCTGCTCCTCGGCTTCGCCGCCACAATTTTGGCGAAGCTCTGGTCTTCGGTAACGCCGACGTTACCAAAAATCTTGGCCTTGTCGATATCGGACCGATTGACCGTCACGCCTTTACTTCGGCCCGTGGGAAAGCCGCATATGCAACGCCGGGGGGCTAGAGGGGGAGGGCGGTCGTGTTGATCCATAGCCGCGCACTAGTCCCACCGAATTTAATGGATGCCATTCACTAGCTTATAAGCAGCGGTTCGTTTGAGACGGTCGCTGACATAGTGCGACGCTTGCGCCACAGGCTCCAGCCAATAAGGAGACCGGCAACGGCGCTGCCGGTCAGAATCACAACAGGCCTTAACCCGGTACGCACCGCCACGCGATCCAGCGCCACCTCAAGACTTCCTGCCGCGTTCACGGCGGACGGGATAACCCGAGTGTCGAGAAACACCTTGGGCGCAGACGGGCGGGACGGCTGTTTCATCAGATAGTCTCGTCCGACAGTCATCCGGCTTCTCCCTTGCTGATCGGTATCTTGGCTCCACCATAATGTAGGTCAACGACACCGCATCGTACCTGATAAAGAACGTAAGCACGCGGCGGATGTATCCGCTTTCTTCCCCCAGCCCGGAGACATCCGATGGAAAAACCCACCTTCAAGCCGTATCGCCTGCCTGCCGGTGGCTGGGGCTCGGCGCGGTCCGTGCGCGAGATACTGAACCGTGAGGGCGTCGCCGCCAGCGGCCCCATAGCGCTTACCCGCCACAACAAGGTCGATGGCTATCAATGCAACAGTTGCGCCTGGGTGAAACCTGCCAGCCCACTGCCGCTCGAGTTCTGCGAGAACGGGGTAAAGGCCGTCGCCTGGGAGATTACGGCGCATCGCTGCACGCCCGCCTTCTTCGCCGAGCATACCGTCACCGAATTGCTCGGTTGGGACGATTACCACCTCGAACAACCTGGCCGATTGACCCAGCCTCTGCGCTACGATGCGGAAATCGACCGCTATGTTCCCGTCTCTTGGGGCCATGCGGTCCAAGAGATTGCGCGAGAACTGCGTGCGGTCGAGGATAAACGGAAGGGCACGGTCTTCTACAGTTCAGGTCGTCTGTCCAACGAAGCGAGCTATCTCTACCAGTTGTTCGCGCGACTCTATGGCAACAACAATCTGCCCGACAGCTCCAACATGTGTCACGAGACCACTTCCGTGGCATTGCCCGCGAGCATCGGGCAGGGAGTCGGCACCGTGGACCTGCGCGATTTCGCCCGGTCCGACTGCATCATGTTCTTTGGGCAGAATCCTGGCAGTAATTCACCGCGGATGCTCCATCCCTTGCAGGAGGCGAGCGAGCGTGGCGCGGCAATCATTACCTACAACCCATTGCGCGAACGCGGGCTGGAACGCTTCATCAATCCGCAATCGCCAACCGAGATGCTGACGGGCCGGGAAACCAGGATAAGCTCGCAATATCATCAAGTGCGAGCAGGGGGCGATCTTGCCGCGATCACTGGCATCTGCAAATCGGTACTGGCGCTGCACGAGGCCGCACTCGTGGCAGGTAAAGCCGCTATTCTCGACGTAGCTTTCATCGCCGAACACACGCAGGGGTTTGATAGCTTCGTCGACTGGTTGCGTGAGCAGCAATGGGACGCGATCGAGCGCCACTCCGGTCTCCATCGCGCCGACCTTGAAGCGACCGCAACAGTCTATGCGCGATCAAAGGCTGCAATCGGGGTGTATGGCATGGGGCTTACCCAGCATCAGGCGGGGGTGGAAACCGTACGCATGTTGGTCAACCTACTACTGATGCGTGGCAACATGGGCCGCGCGGGCGCGGGCATCTGTCCGGTGCGCGGCCATTCCAACGTGCAGGGCCAACGCACCATGGGAGTGACGGAAAAGCCCGAGCTGTTCCCACTCGACCGTCTCGGAGAGCAGTTCAACTTCGAGCCACCGCGTGAGCCCGGCTACAACACGGTCGAGGCCTGCGAGGCGATCCTCCGCGACGAAGTGCAAGCCTTCATCATGATGGGCGGCAATTTCGTGCGCGCCATCCCCGATCATGGGCAGATGGAACCAGCGTGGCGAAAGCTGCGCCTGACTGTCAACGTCATCACCAAGCTCAACCGCAGCGCGCTCTTGCCTGGTGAGATCAGCTACATTCTTCCTGTTCTCGGCCGATTGGAGATTGATGAGACCACAGCCGGTCAGCAGGTCCTGTCGATCGAAGATACTACTGCCTGCGTCCATGGCAGCCGCGGCCTGCGCACGCCCGCCTCGCCGCACCTCCTCAGCGAAGTGCGGTTAATCTGCGAATTGGCGAAGCAGGCGCTAGATCCCAATCCGCGCGTGCGCTGGGACGATTACATGACCAACTATGCGGAGATCCGAAAGGAAGTAGGTGTGACGCTGCCCGACAGCTTCAACGACTACGAGCGCCGCATGTGGGAGCCGGGCGGCTTCCAGCGCGACCTTCCAGTCAAGCGCCGCGAATGGCGTACGAAGAGCGGGCGTGCCGAGTTCGTTATTCCCGCCGGTCTCGACGAGGATCCGGACATGCCGGATGCGGACCACGATACATTCCGGCTTATGACGCTGCGTAGCAACGACCAGTTCAACACGACCGTGTACGGCTATGACGACCGATTCCGGGGTATTAAAAACACCCGAAAGGTGGTGCTGATGAACCGTTCAGACATTGATCGGCTCGGTTTTCGGGTCGGGCAACTCGCCACGCTTAAAACGGTGGCTAATGACGGCGTGGATCGCGAATTGTCGGGCATGATCGTCGTCGCCTACGATCTGCCGATCGGTTGTGTTGGCGGGTATTATCCGGAATGCAACGTTTTGATGCCGATCTGGCACTATGCAGCAGGAAGCAAGACGCCGGCCGCCAAGTCGATCCCTGTGACCATCCACAGCGACGGACCGGAGATCGTTGCGCCGGAAATGGAGTATGCTGGTCGCCAGTGAAGATCCGCCTTGAAAGCGCGGTCGCGATTTCCCGGTAGCGCCTTCAGGGAGCTCAATCGATGTCGTACTTGGCGTGTTGACTGCGATGCCGATCTCGCAGGCGGACATATGAGTTTCAACGGCGATAAATCAGGCCAGGTTGTTGGCGCTTTATTGTTACTCGTCTTGGCAAGCACAGGGAAAATCATACCGCGCTATTTCTTCAACATTGAAGGCCACCTCCGTGACGAAAATAACCAGGGTACGGAACTCGCAGCGGAGGCTCGGTTGCGCGCTATTGGCTTTGCTACAGCTATTCTAAAAGGCGATCCCGACCTCGTTTGGAACGGTCGCGAACTTATCGTTCAGGTGTTTGACTATCACAAAGATTCGGTGGACGATATAGATGTACGGGCGGAAGATCGATTAGTAGTTCATTCGTCTGAGGCTCGTTTTCAATTATAGAGTTCGGAATCCTACACTTCGGCTGCGCGTGATAAACGAGCAACGTCTTGAGCGGAAAGATTTGTCAAAATGTACCCTTCCCCGATCGTTGCCTTGTTCCAAGGTAGCCTATGCAAAGTTTCCCCGACGCCGCCGACGCCCCCGGTACGAACGATAAAATAGTCGATCTGTCCGCCAGCGCATGCCGCCAAGGCATCGACCATATAGGCGACCGTTTCACCGGTAGGCGTCTTAACGGGGAGGCCATCGAGACGGCCGAGGGAGAAGAGAGCCTCGCCGGCGTCCTGCTTGCTACGCTCCACCTCGGCGACAGTGACGTCACTTATGCGGGCCTTTCGACCCAGCCAACGCCAAATGCCAAATACATCGACTACGCCGAGGAAGATGTTCGAATACAGCAACTGAGTCTGGCCGGTCGCCGCTCCTACTACGATCCAGGCCACAGCGCCGATCGTGAAGATCACGAAGCCCCAGCCGGTAACGCGAGCGCCGAGGTTTGATGCCGTCAGCAAAGCCGCGATACATGTCGCCGCCAGCGCTACCCAGCCTGATAGATCCGTCATTCTATGCTTACCTCGGTCGCCGCACCTACAGTTCTATTCTGCCAATTCTGCTTCGACGATAAGTGATGCCGCCCGAGCGGCATCACCAGTGGTTATGACCTTGAAACCGCGATCGCGGAGCTCGTTGTAGGTCCGAAAGAAGGTTTCCAGGTCATCGGTGAACGCCTCGCCAAGCGGCTCCAAACTGGTGATGTCCCGGTACGTATGAGACTGCGCGACTTTCCCGATCAACCGATCATTCCGACACGTCTTGCCGCTCTCGGTTTGTTCAGCTTCGATGACGCCTAAAAGTTGGACTTTGACCAACGTCCCGACCGGCAGATCCTCATCCGACAAAACCAGAATATCAACGGGATCACCGTCTTCTGCCTTCGTTCCCGGTATAAAGCCGAATGAAAGTGGGAAGGCCATGCCTGCTGGAAGAACGCCCGCAAGCTCGAAAAGTCCTGTTTCTGCATCATAGTCAAACTTTGAACGGAAGCCTCGCGGCGTCTCGATTATTGCGCGGCAAGTCAGGTTTTCTTTGCTAAGGCGGTGTGGAAGGAGAAGTAGGTTTGTCATGAATAGCCAATCAGGTGATCGTAGAGGCTCGTGACATTGAGTCCAACGCTTGTGAGCTACATTCGGAACATCTGGGCAACGTAATAGATCCGCAAGGATACGGAGCTTCTTGCTAACCTTGGTTAATAACGGTCAGGAGAGCGGACTACGCGCGGCACAAGCGCTATGGTTTTGAGCCGGACGGTCCTGAAAAGACGAGCGGATCTCCCAGTCTAGAAATGTGAAATTGCACGTTCGCATTGCGCCAGGTTATCATTCCAAGCGATAGTTCGGTGTAGTGCAAAGCTCATGAAAGAATCGAGCAAGCGTCTAACTGGTAAACTTGTGCTAATGATCCAAGACGATGGGGTTTTGGCCGATTATATAGGCGCGGCGCTTTGCGATGCCGGAGCTTACATAATCGGACCTGCACGGACGGTGGCCGAAGCAAGGGCTTTGCTACCACGTTTGCGTAACAAGCCGGTGGCGGTTGTGGTGAGTACAAAGCTGTTCGCAGCCGACGATGGCGCATTGCGTAATGGCATTGGCCGATTGGCCATTCCAGTGCTGATTATAGGAGATGGTAACGGTAGGCCATTGCTGCCTTTGCCGCGCCATGATGTGTTGACGGTGCCGTTCGCCTCCCACCAGATCGTGGATCGCATCTGCAGTCTGGTTGGAGCCGTAACAATCGCTCAGCTACGTGCGCGGACTGGTCCCGTATTGCAGGGGCATTAGATGGGTAACCCTGTTGACTGCCGACCTACCAAGTTCGTAGATTGGATAGGGCCCCTCTATCTTACATCTTGGAACGTAGTTGCCAGCCGGTAAATACGATTGGCATCAATAAGTTGAGGTTCTTCAACTGAGAAAACTCTCAATCAGCAACTGTTATTTGGGGTAAGCGTCTTACATACCCAATCAGCAACCTGGTAAGCGGCGAAGGGTTTCGCCAGCACCGAAATACCATTACCAAATAGCTTTCTGTTGCTATTAGCTGGCAGAAGCAACAAGTACGGCAATTGGCGAGTGTTCAAAGTAGAAATAACGTTGCTGGAGTTAGGCAGCGATCCAATAATTGCGGCGCGTATCGTCGTATCCCGTAAGATTGCTTGGATCGCTTGGTCGGCTTCGGCGTAATAAACAATATTAATCCCTGAATCTTCAAGCATAGAAGACGCGTAGGTCGCCTCAAACGTATCAGCATCTATTACAATTATTGTTGGCTTGGTTTGCACGGTCGCCATCTGCTTTACGCCGCGTTCTTGCTGGCGTTAGCAGAGGTCGCGGCTACCGGCTCGCTGGAGTTCTCCCACGTTAAGGCTAAGCGGCGATAGGTAGCAAGGGCCTGGCCTACTACCTGATCCATATTGTAATAACGATAGGTCGCCAATCGCCCCACGAAGCTGACGCCGGCTTCCTTTATAGCGAGTGCCTCGTAGCGTTTGTAAAGTACCTGATTCTCATCACGCGGAATAGGGTAGTAAGGATCGCCGTCATCACAGGGATATTCGTAGGTGATGCTCGTCTTGTCGGAAGCCTGCCCGGTCAGGTGCTTGTACTCAGTTATCCGTGTGTATGGAACGGACTCGTGCGGGTAGTTGACAACACCTACGGGCTGCAACGAACTTTGACTTAGCGTCTCATGGCGAAAACGGAGCGATCGATAGGGCAGTTTGCCGTAACGATAGCCAAAATACTCATCGATTGGCCCCGTAAATACGAGATGGTCGTGAGGATATGATTCACGAACCTGACTGTATTCTACGCCGAGAAGAACATCGATATTGGGATGGTCGAGCATGCGTTCGAACATTTGGGTATAGCCATTGAGTGGCATAGCCTGGAATGTGTCCGTAAAATAGCGATCATCCACGTTTGTCCGCGTCGGCACGCGGGCTGTCACGGACTTGTCGAGCTCGGACGGATCCATGCCCCATTGTTTGCGGGTGTAGCCTTGAAAGAACGTCTCGTAGAGCTCGCGCCCTACTTTGGACATGACCACGTCGGCCGACGTACGGATCGGATCGATAGGTTCGGCACGATCAGCGAGAAACGCTTCCACGTCCTCGTCGGTCTTCAGATCGAGATCGTAGAGCGCATTTAACGTCGTTCGGTTGATCGGCATCGGCACGAGCTTGCCATCAACGTCAGCGAGCACGCGGTGCTCATACTCACGCCATTCGGTAAAGCCCGACAGGTAGTCAAAGACATCGCGCGAATTCGTGTGGAAGATGTGCGGACCATATTGATGCATCAATATGCCCGCCTCATCCAGGCGATCGAAGGCGTTGCCTGCGATATGGGGACGTCGGTCAACTACGAGCACACGCTTGCCGCCATCTCGGGCGAGGCGTTCAGCCATGACGGCGCCAGCGAACCCAGCGCCTACTACCAAGACGTCGTAACGATCGGTTTTAGGGGGCCAGGACGTCGGTGACACAACAGTCTGAACCTTGCTGTGTGTCACCACTTCCGATGCGATCAAAGCTGACATTTTTCGTACGGTCTTTGTCCAAGAGGTTTGAGCAAGAATTGCGTCTGCCTCGTCGCGCCACGCGGTATCCGAATTATGACGCCGCTGAAGCGCGACTTCGCATGCAACGACAAACGCCTGCGGCGTCGAGGCAATTTCAACAGCGGCAAGGTTGCCGTAGTGCCGCACTACATCCGCGATCGCCGTTGAGACGACGGTGCAGCCCGCAGCGAGATATTCGGGCGTTTTAGTGGGGCTGATGAACCGCGTTGCCTCGTTAATCGCGAACGGCATCAACGCGACATCCCAACCCACCATATAGCTGGGCAATTCAGCGTAAGGTTTGCTGCCGAGGTAATGAATATTGGCGCGCTGAGGCAGATCCGCCTCGTCAATCTTCACGACGGGACCGATCATGACCAGGGACCAGTCTGGGTGCGCGTCCGCCGTCGCGGCCAGGAGGCCCAGATCCATTCGCTCGTCTATGACGCCACAGAAGCCAAGCCGGGGGGAGGAAATCCCCGCCTGATCATCGGGTTGTCGAAGTAGGCCGCGAGCCTGGGCAAAATGCGCTACATCGATGCTGGAGGGGAAGGCGTGAACGTTGGAATGTCGGTCACGCTTCGCCTCGTAAAGGCTGCTGCCACCGGTAAACACAATATCCGCAGCTGCGAGCAGCTTCTCTTCCAGATTGAGCAGCTCGGGAGGCGCATGACGGAACGCGGATAATTCATCCATGCAATCATAGACCGTGCAGTCTGCCGAAAGATGGTCCGAAAACGGAAGCATCATCGGCGTGTAATACCACCGTACCAACGTCCCGCGTAGGTCGGTGAGGACCTCATCAAGCAATGTTATGAGTATCGCCGTCACCTTATCTCGATCCTGCGTGTCGATATGGGGCGTGAGTATCGTTACGCCGGTGTGGGGACAGGTACGGCTCTGAAGGGTTGGTTTGTTCAAGCCGTCACGGTAAATCGGTTCTTCCCAGAATAATACGTGATGGTCCTGAGCAAAGCCCGCCATCAAATGCTGAGGACGTTGATAGACAAAGTCCCAACGCAGATGACTAAAGCACAGTATATTCAGCCTGCCGTTATAGGCAGTTAAATTTTCACGGAAGGGGCTGCCTGCAGGCACAAACTTCAGTTTCACATCATCTCCTGAGATAACGGCATCCTAGAGATAACCAAACACGGCAACTATAAGTTTCTAAATCCAGATCAATCGTAAATGTAGATTAACGCGATTGTCAGGAACGTCGCGACATTGTGCCCGTTGTCATGTTTCCCAACTGGAACGTTTTATGACGGCGCTAGAGCTATGGGGTGGCATTGAGTGTACGGTGAACCGTACGCGCACTGGCTACTCCGATCAGATAATGCTTAGTGGTCATCATGATCGGGAAACCGATCTTGATCTGTTCGCAGGCTTGGGTCTCAAGGCCATCCGGTATCCTGTGCTGTGGGAAAGGACCATGCCGGAGCGCGGTGGGGAACCCGACTGGCGCTGGGCGGACGTACGTCTTCAAGGACTGCGTGATCGCAATATACGTCCAATAGTAGGGTTGACGCATCACGGCAGCGGCCCAGCGTATACCAGTCTGCTCGATGACGATTTCGCGCCAGGGCTTGCACGTTATGCCGCCAAAGTGGCTCAGCGGTATGGCTGGATCAGGGATTGGACGCCCGTCAATGAACCGCTGACCACAGCGCGGTTTTCGGCCCTTTACGGTCACTGGTATCCGCACCATCAAGATGAAGCCTCTTTTTGGCGAGCCCTGATCAATCAAGTTGACGGCGTGCGGCTCGCAATGAAGGCGATCCGCCGGGTTATTCCCGGCGCGCGCCTGATTCAAACCGACGATCTCGGACGGACCTATTCCACGCTCAAGCTTGCAGAGCAGGCGATGCACGACAACCTTCGTCGCTGGGCCGGGTGGGACCTACTTTTTGGTAAAGTAACGCGACACCATCCGCTCTGGTCGCGAATTGCGCGAGCAGGGCTTGGTGAACGCCTGAAGCAGATCGCTGACGATCCGTCCCCGCCAGACGTAGTCGGCGTGAATCACTATCTGACCAGTGACCGCTTCCTCGATCACCGCATCCAGCGATATCCACGAAGTACGCATGGCGGCAATGGCGAACTTTCCTATGCCGATACGGAAGCGATACGCGTTCTGGAGCCGGCACCGGCGGGGCTTAGCGGCGCCCTACACGAAGCCTGGCAGCGGTATCGGGTCCCGCTCGCTCTTACTGAAGTGCATAACGGCTGTACGCGGGAGGAGCAGCTGCGATGGGCGGCCGACGCTTGGGATACCGCAACCGCTCTTCGATCCCAGGACGTCGAGATCGAGGCAGTTACGGCCTGGTCCCTACTCGGCAGTCATGGCTGGAACACTTTGCTAACCAAGCCAGGTGCCTATGAGCCAGGCGTATTTGACGTAGCCGACGACGCGCCGCGTCCAACGGCGCTAGCCGGCTTATGGAAGGGGTTGCCACTAGGTGCTGCACGCCATCCCGTCGCAGCGGCCAGCGGATGGTGGAAGCGGTCGGACCGTATACTTCATCGTCCGATCGCCAGGCCCGCCAAGATTCTGCGAACCGATTTGCAGGTTGGCGTTCAGCCATTGCTGATCTGTGGAGCCACCGGCACTCTTGGCCAAGCCTTCGAACGCGTCTGCGCGATGCGCGGCATCGCTTGTGTCGTGACGAGCCGAAGGGACCTTGATCTCGAACGCGTTAAAAGCGTCAACGAGGCGCTTGATACGGTTCAGCCATGGGCGGTCGTGAACGCCGCTGGCTGGGTGCGCGTTGATGACGCCGAGGGGCAGGAAGACGCGTGCCGCCGCGCCAATGCTCAGGGGGCAATAACGCTCGCCCAGGCATGCGCGGCCCGACGCATCGGCTATCTTGGCTTCTCGAGCGATATGGTCTTCGACGGCGTGCTTGGCCGTGCATACGTCGAGAACGACGAGCCGAACCCGCTTAACGTTTATGGCCGCAGCAAAGCGGAGATGGAGCAGGCATGCCAACCTATACCAGGTGTCCTCATCGTCCGAACTGCTGCGTTCTTCTCGCACTGGGATAGTCATAACTTTGCTTGGGAAGTGACACGCGCTCTAGACAAGCGGCAAAAGTTCGCTGCTGCGAACGACCATATAGTCTCGCCGACCTTCGTTCCCGATCTTGTTCAGGCCTCGCTGGATCTACTTATCGATGGAGCCGAAGGCATATGGCATTTGGCCAACGCTGGAGCAGTAAGCTGGGCGGACTTTGCAAAGCAAATCGCCGTCGCTTGTGGTTTTGATAAGGGTTTGATCGAACCGGTGCCCGGTTCGTCACTGAATTGGCGCGCCCATCGCCCACTCATGGCGGCATTGACGACCGAGCGTGGCAGTTCGCTACGGCCACTGGAAGAAGCAATTCAGGAATTTGCCGAAAAGGCAAATGTTGTCGGATCTCTCAAGTGCTCAGCATGAATGATCCGGTAGATCGGGAGGTGATGTACCTCGACGATGAGTATCATCAACAATAGGAGTTTTACATGGCGATCAAAGGTGCTGGAGGTAATCCAGGAGCGGTGACAACCAAAGGTGGAGACGGCGCCGGTGGTAGTACTGGAACGGGCCGCGGCGGAGGGAACAATGCGCGGGGTACGTCGTCCACATCTAAAAAGAAAACCAAAGTAAACGCTAAAGAGGATAATTCGGGTCCGGGTTAGGATGCGCCGAGTTAGTAACTCTTATCCCCGAAGGCAATAAGCTCCCCGACCCGGCGTAAGACTGGCGCCCGAAAAACTCGGTAGTCTTGCGTCGGAAGGGTCATCGGACTTTTACCCGGTAGATTGATCATGGATCTCGATCCTCGGCTTCATAAGTATGACTTCGTCAATCTGGGCTTCCTCGAAGATGAAGACATCGTGCTTGACCTTGCCGCGCTTCAGATTGCCAGCCTTGATCACCCCAACCACTCTTTTGGCACACTGATCGACCTGCTGGCCGGAATGGCGGCAGAGTTGGCCAGAATTGTTACGCCAAAGCAGACCGCGGCAAGACAGGCTATGGCATTGGAAGGCACGTTCATGCGGCGTGGCTTCAGAGGTATGACTGAACCGCATGTCCGCAGCGCGGATATCTTTCGTGCGCTCGCTTCCCGGCAAGGCGCGCCACTCGCTCTTGCTATCTTGTACATAGCAACCGCTAGACGGGCGGGGCTCACCGCCGTGTTGCTTGACACGACGACCGGGGTTTTCATCCGTCTTGGTAGCGAGGAAGACGAGGCTGTGTTCGCTGTAGACGCTACGGGCGTTTTCCGTCCCGTCAGTCTCGCTCAGGACGGTCAAGATCCACGGGTTTGGCTGGCTCCGACGACAAACCGGATGACACTAGTCCGTCTTTTGGAAAACGAAGCCGACATGGTCGAGATACATGGGGACGTCGAAAGGGCTATCGCGCTGCGAAGTCGCATTACGAAGGTCGCGCCAACCCATGCGAAGGCCTGGATCAACAAGGCCCGTGTTGACGAGCGGGCGGGTAGGCCATTTCAGGCTAAAGAGAGCTTGATTGCCGCCCTAGAAACAACACGCGACTCAACGCTGCGGCGAATGCTAAAAAGTAAGATTGCGTATCATATGAGCTGATAACGCCACGACATTACATATATCGAGCTTTTATAAACGAGCTCAAGGTAAATCAATTCTGAAGATCGCAAAATAAATTAGCCATCAGATAATCTGTACAGGGAAGTTAGTCATGGGGCCTGGCACGAGTAGCGACGTTTTCGTGATATTCTATGTGGCGATAGGGATAATGTTAGCGTTTGTTGCCTTAGGCTTTGTCATGCGTGGTAAAGGGTGCCTGCAAAGTCGTAGAACAGGTCTAGCGTTCGCGATGTTCTGCATACTGCCAGTTTTAATTGGAATGGGATGGTACTTAACCAATGCTTATAGCTGCTGGTTGTGATAGAATATCGAACATCATATGTCGAGGCTATCACGACCTAGCTGGATAATCGCGACGGCCAGATCTTAAAACTGTCATATAGAACAATGAGAAATGTGACCTGCGTGATTTAAAACGGTGCTGATCCCGTCAAATATACTATGAATATAACAGATTAAATGCGCTCTGACACTATTATATACGATAATCAATCATTCCGCCTTATCTGCGCGACAGGCCGGGTCGCCTAGCCGACGGGGCGAGCGTCTTTGATTGTTTAGGTGAGAGGCGATTTTCGCTTTGGGGCATCGGTCCGGCGGCCTTTCATCAAAAGTTTGGTGGAAAGACGCCATTCGGCCCCCGGCAGCGTAAAAGACGTTTGTGGCATCGGCGACAGGTGCCAAAACGCAGAACCGCATAAGTGCGTAAGCTCTAGTATGCAGCCGTTCGGCTGATATGAATGCTGTTGATATCATAGGCAACCTATCGGCGCAGACCGACTATAACGGATCATCAACCAGCCCGTCAGTATCAGTGCCACCCCGGACGCTAGGAAGACGTAGTCCCACATCGATGATCCAATCCGCTCGTAGACGTGGTGAAGGTTCAGGATGTGGTGATCAATGATTCCCTCGACGAAATTAAATAAGCCGAACCCCAGCAGGGTCGATCCGAATAAGGCCTGGCCGGAAAGTAGCACGTCAGCGCGCTTTACGGCCTTCCAGAGCATCACGATGCCGGCCACGGTCGCTATCCACACCAAGGTGTGAAACAGCCCATCCCACACCATGTTAGTCTTGGCGCCAAGAAGAGTATCTGTCGATATTCGCGCGGATAGCATATTGTGGAGCTGTAATATCTGGTGAAACAGGATGCCGTCTACGAAGCCTCCCATTCCGATCCCAATCACCATGCCAGCGGTGGTCAACGGCTTCGTTGTCAGTACGCGGTCGGGCATAGTCGTTACCTTACAAAAGATACTTGCGAACTGCGTAAGCGGCCATGATCAGTACGGGCGCTGGCGCAGCCAAAGCAGCGCAATTGCTGACGAAATCGGAGGCAAGAACGGCTGTACGAACCGCCTCCGCCGTTCTGCTGTGACAGAGGGTGCACGCCCACGCTGGTGTCGCGGTCATGAGCAACGGAATTGTAGCGAGGCGGGCAGCCCGCTTCATGCAGCGCCGCACGGTAGGATGTGTCTGCCCGGAGGGGGTGGGGCTCTATAGGAGCCGCTACCGATGACCATTACGTGGAGATCGTAGGGCATCGCCTCAACGTGACTCCTCTGGCTTGGCGGGCGTCGGCGAGAAGGCGGTAGTCGGTAGCGCAAGTGGCGGGGTGCCAGCCCTCGCCGCTGCGTTTTCGCGTTGCATTCGGTCGCGCACGCCGCCTTCGACGCCGCGGCCTTCCGCGGCGGGCCGGTGGACCGAACCCGCATTGGGTGCCAGCGGCGTGCCCCGGCTGAGCTCGGCGCGGTGGATATTGGCCGAGATCCGTTCGGTCAGGTCGGGGAAGATGTGGTGTGCCGAGGATGCGGCCTTTGCCTTCCATCCTACCGGCAGCTCTTCGCGCGGATGGAGCGAGACCCAGACCAGCGCCTGTACAACCTTCTCCGGCCCATCCATCATCGCCATGCGGTCGGCATGGCCGCTATAGTTGGCAGTGTGCTGGAAGAAGGGCGTATCGACCGCCCAGGGCATGACGGTCGCCACCTTTATCGTCTTGCCGAGGCCGGCGTGGCGAAGCTCCTCGTTGAGGGATCGGCCGAGGCTAAGCACGCCAGCTTTCGTTGCCGCGTAGGTGCCGTGATAGGCGAGCGGGATCTCGCTTTCGACCGATCCCATGTTCACCAGCGTGCCTTGGCCTTGGGTCAGGAAGCGCCGCACAGCGGCATGGCTGCCATAGATCACGCCCTTCAAGTTCACGTCGACGATACGCGAATAGTCCGCGACCGGCACGTCCCAGAAACGTCCCGTCGCGCCGACCCCGGCGATGTTCATCCACACGTCGATGCGGCCAAATCGCGCGGTCGCCGCATTAGCCAGCGTCTCGACCTGCGCGGGATCGGCAACGTCGGTAGTGACGACCAGCGCCTGTCCGCCGCCTGCGCGCACCTTGGCGGCAACCTCCTCCAGCAGATCGGTCCGCCGGGCTGCCAGGACGACGTTGGCGCGCAACGCCCCCAGCCGAAGTGCGGCGCCCTGACCAAACCCGCTCGATGCGCCGACGATCACATAGGTGCGTCCGGCGACCCGCGACAGTTCGCTCCGTGCGAGATGCGTTGAGGTGGCGCACCCGCCGAGCGAGAGCGCAGCCAGCACTGCGGGGGCAAGTAGCATGTGGGCCCGGCGGCGCACTGTTCAGGCTCCATCCGCCTGGGCGACGTCGATGCCGTTGCCGTTGCCGGTCGAGATCTGCGCCATGTCGCCAGCCTGGGGCGGCGGCAAGGAATCCTGTGTGCCACGGCCGCGCAACAGTCTCCAGGCCAGCGCACCGCCCCCCAGCATCACGGCCGCGGTCAGTGCCGGGCGCTTAGTCGCCTTCACGTACAGGCTGCTGCCGCGCATCAGATGCGGCTCGTGCGTGCCGCGCTCGTGCCCGCCATAGCCGGCCTCGAACAACGCCCGCCGGTGATCGCCGCTTGCCTTGCGGGTTCGCGACTGTTGCGACGTGTACATTAGCTTCTCCATCACGCGATCGGTGAACCGCGGCGCCACCGCGCCGAGCACAGCGGCAAACTTCGCCTGGCTGCCGACGAACATGTCGCGCTTGGGATGCGCCGCGCACCAAAGGATCGCCTCCGCTACCGCCTCGGGCGGGTAGATCATGCCGCGGTGGACAGGCTGCATCGGCATGAAATTGCCCGCATGTTCGTTGTACGGCGTGTCGATCCGCCCAGGATGGATCAGCGAGACCGAGACCGGCCAGCCCTCATGCTCCACCTCTTGCCGCAGCGACCCGGTAAAGCCGTGCAACGCGAACTTGGCGGACGCGTAAGTGCTTTGCACCGCCGGCGCCTTGTCGCCGAAGAAACTGCCAACGTTGACGATCGCGCCGGGTTTATCGGTATCGCGGAAGTGACGGATCGCAGCAAGCGAGCCATAGACCGTACCCCAGTACACCGTGTCGAACATGCGGTGCCATTCCGGCATCGGCACATCCCACAGCCTACCGAAGATCGAGATGCCGGCATTGTTGACCCAAGTGTCGAACCCGCCGAACTCAGCCACTGCGACGTCGACGACGCGCGCGACATCTGCCTCGTTGCCTACGTCGCAAATCACGAAGGCGGCACGGCCACCGGCGTCCCGGATCTCATTAACCAGCGTACGAAGCGCCTGTTCGTTTCGCGCCGCGGCGATGACTGCAGCACCAGCCTTGGCCGCCCTTCGCGCCGTTACCAGTCCAATGCCACTGCTTGCGCCGGTAATGATGATCGTCTGTTCAGATAAAGGTTTCAGAGTCATGGATCCACCTCATAAATATAGGTTAAATACCTAAGTTTAAGTCCAAAAAAAGCTGGTTTTGCCGACAACGAAGTTGGCCTTCGAGAGTTCAGAGTATTATGACAAATACTTTGCCGAGCGAGTTGGTGCGGCTGACCGCTGTCGAGACTGCTTTGGTGCTGGCAGTCGTTGGCGGGCCCCTTTTGGCGAAAGGCGTCATGGTTCGGCGCCCGTGGGTCGTCGGCGTATTGCACGCGACCGGCCTCGAACGTTACGCGGTCGCGCTGCTCCAGCGACAGCGTCGCCGATACGGCGATGGCCCGGTGATGATGCGCCTGCCCGGGCGCGAGCAAGCTGTGCTGCTGTCACCCGACCATGTCCGCCGCGTGCTCGCCGAAACACCCGAGCCGTTCGAGACGGACAGCAGCGAGAAACACGCGACGCTCACGCATTTCGAGCCGAAAGGTTCGCTGATTTCGCGCGGTACGGCACGTGCCGAGCGGCGGGCGCTCAACGACCGGGCACTCGAGAGCAATCGCCCGATCCATTCGCTTGCGCCGCAGTTCCACAATATTATAGCGGAGGAGATCGCCGCCTTGCTGCAGATGAGCAGTGAGACGGGCGAACTCGGCTGGGGTGCCTTCAAGGATCATTGGTTTCGTATCGCCCGTCGATGCCTGTTCGGCGATCACGCCGCGGACGATCAGGCGTTGACGGACATGCTGATCCGGTTGCGCAGCGCCGCCAATTGGGCGTTCCTTCATCTCAAAAGACGCACTTTGCGCGCGCGCTTCCTGTCGCGTGTCGCCGCCTATCTTCACGTGCCGGCGCCAGGAACGCTGGCCGAACGCCTCGCGGCGCATGCAACACGTCGTGCAGCGGCGGAGGACCAAGTGGGGCAATGGCTGTTCGCCTTCGATGCGGCAGGTATCGCCACATTCCGCGCGCTTGCCGTCCTCGCGTCCACCGATCGGTTCATGGAACGTGCCCGTGGCGACGCCGTACCAGAGATGCCGTTCCTGCGCGCCAGCCTGCTTGAATCGGTGCGGCTGTGGCCGACCACCCCGGCGATCCTGCGCCAGAGCGACCGGGCCACCGACTGGAACGGGAACGTGATGCGAAAGGATACTGGCGTTCTCATCCATACACCGTTCCTGCACCGTGACGACGAGCGCCTTCCCTTCGCGCACCGGTTCGCGCCCGACGCGTGGCTCGACGGCGAACCGACTGTATGGCCCCTGATCCCGTTCAGTGCCGGGCCGGGCGAATGCCCCGCGAAGAATCTTGTTCTGCTGCTCGCTAGCAACACCTTGGCCGCGATGCTCGATAGGCATCGGTTCGCACTGCCACCTTCACGTCGGATCGACCCTGACCAGCTCCCGGCAACGCTTGATCAGTTCTCGCTCGTGCTGCGCGTGCGTCTGGCGAATTGATCGGTTGGACACAGGGGACCGGTGGTGGATGTCTGACTTGGGTAGAGCAAAGGATGCACGAGCCGCCCATTGTTTCCAGTTCGAAGCCGCGGCAGCATCTAACCTGTTCGAGTATCTGGAGAATTGTGATTACGGCGCCCTTGGTCGTCGTGTCGGCAGGTGAAAGCGGTCACCCGCGCTCAGCGCGTGAAGGGTGACGTCGTGCATTGACAGCACGCGGTCGGGCTTTGCCTCAGCGATATTGGACCGGGTAACGGCAGAGGCATCGATAATGGTGACGCCACCAGAGCCGATTACCGGCAAAACATCGGCCTCAGCCACGATCGCGGTGTCCTCGTCGATGCCGATGCCGAGCATGCGCGGATTGTGAGCGACCGCGCCGAGCAGACGGCCAATGCGGCCGCGCTCGGCAAAATGCTGATCGATTATAACGTTGGGAATGAGGCCGAGACCTGGCACCATGTGCAGGTCGCCGATCCGGTGCGATTCCCGACCGGAGCCCGGACGAGGCGTGGACGGCAATCTAGCCGCATTTGCCAAAGAGCCGGCCCGGCGCCCGGCGGGTCGATGACCAACGGGTGATTTCGGGCATTATTCGGCTGCTGAAGGTCGGCTGCCGGTGGTGCGACTGCCCGGCGGACTACGGTCCGTCGACGACGATCTATAATCGCTTCAACCGCTGGTCGCAGCGGGGGTTTTTGGGTGAAATTGCTCGCTGCGCTGGTCGGCGCGGGCGTCGTGACAAGAAGCACGGTGATCGACAGCACGTACATCAAGATCCAACGCGCTGCATTTGCCGCAAACGGGGGCGCTCCGCGCAAGCGATCGGGCGGTCCCGGGGTGGCTGGACCACCAAGATCCATGCCCTCACCGACATCGTCCGTCGTCCCTACGCGCTGATGCTGACACCGGGCAACGTCAGCGACAGCGCCCGCCCTTCTCAAACGCGCCGGTCGCATGCGGTACCTGCTCGGCGACAAAGGCTACGATGCCGATAGCCTGCGCCGTTCGCTCCATGAGGCAGGCACATCCCCGTCATTCCTGGACGCTGCAACCGGAAGCGAACCATTCGCTACGACAAACAGCGATACTGCGGCCGCCACCTCGTCGAGAATGCCTTCTGCCGCCTCAAAGGCTTCCGCCGCATCGCTACCCGTTACGACAGCTCGCCGCCAACTTCCTCTCAGCCGTAGGTCTCGCAACGGCTGCCGCCATCTGACAGTGAATGAGTCTGAGCCATAACTACATTTGAGGCTCATTTCTGATCGCGTGTGTCGCATACTTTGGACTATGGCCCCCGTGCGACCCTGATTTTTTTTCTAGTAATCCATGTTGATGGAGCGAAGGCTGCTCGCTGTCATAGTCAGGGTATGACCGGCAACAAGCTATCCACCTCTAGCAGCGTCAATGATGCATCCGTGGAGTCGCATGGCGTGGGTGACGGTGTAGGAAGTTTGTCAAGCTACAAGCTGGTGCTTTGTGAGTTAGCCAAATTCCGCAATCGCGGGTTCAGCGCAGTACAGTCTGGAGACTAAGTCGTATGACTATTTTCCAGAACCTGAAAAATCAACATGTACTGATAGCACATGAGGATTCCCTCCAACGATCCTGCCTTTGTGAAGTAATTCAGGCCGCCGGGGCGGATGCCTATGCCGTAACCGCTGAAGAATCCGAGAGGTATGGTTTAGCGTTTCTTAAACCCGGATCATGCGTCAGTGCGATGGTGCTGAGCTATACGCTACCGAAAAAAGACGCCGTCGCTCTTATTGACGCAGCTCTTGCCTTCGGCATAAGAATTGTCGTTGTACATCCGGCAAGGACTGAGATCGCGTTCCCATTCTCAGATCATCGCTGCTTGGCTACCCCGTATGAGGGCTTCGAGGTCATTGACGCGCTCATCGACGTCCTCGCCGCAAGCCGTGGTTGTATGCATTGGTCGGCTCACTCATCTCACACGACGAGCCATCCAAAGTTCAGCGCAGACCAACTTCTGCCCAGCCCAGCCGGCTGGATCGCGCGACGAAAGATCCCGCGGTCTTTCCCGGAGTAGTAAATGTAAAAATGCTGGCGATCCGTCACTACCATGAGCATCATAAGTTCTACAAGCGTGTTGGAAGGTGTATCTGGGGCGCCCATACCCGCCACTGAACTTGGGTGTCATAACGTGCGCGACTTGTCTTAGGCGGGTTGGCAACCATCGGTTGCCTGTTCCTGCGATAATTCACTGTGCACGGCAATCAACGATCGCATCAACTGCGGTAGCCACCCTGAGCCAATCCTCGGCGACAGTTTTGTTGGCGGGGACGCGACTGGCCTGATCGATTATGTAAGCTACCGCCCCAGGGCCGTGCTCGGTCAGAATCTGGCTGGCAGTGTACCAGACTTGACGGTCGCTCATGCTTTGATCGGCAGGAGTCACTGCCCCGTATTCCTGCGGCGTCTGATCTTCGAAACCGGGAACCGTTCATAGTGACGGATCTGCGCTATTCTCAGGTACGTACAACGTGCTGCGAAAATCAGAAAAGCGACGAATATTGGACCCATTAAAACTAGCATCTCCGATAACCTGTCCATCCAATCGTTCATTTCTGTTTGTGACCAGCTAGTTGCGACTTGGGCAATCTGCGACGTTTAGGCGCACCGTGCATCGGGTGATGGGCGCGAGGATCAGCCAGGAAGGCTCGGCCGTGGAGGCAAGGGAACCTCTGGACACCTTCCTGTTCTATCAAGAAAGTCGGCTTGCCCCTCCAAGATACTGGCGCAGTAGATTGCCCAATCTCGGTCAGGCAAAGTAGAAGCATGAGAAGCCTTCGCTCGGTACTCCTCTGCTTTTTGCCGGTAACCTACATCGATCATATGAGCGACTCCGCAGCGTTGCTAGAATCTAGATCGATTTAAAACAGCGGTTATTAGCTTGGATTACCCACGTTGATCTTGATTATTACAAATCTAGAGTTTGAATAATTTGCTCCAACGGCAACCTAAACGAGAAAAAAATGCCCATCCGCCGCCCAAGGTCGGCCGGATGGGCAATGATTCCATCACCAAAGGGCGAGGGCACGCCGCAGCTTGAAGCTACCGGACTAAGAATGATGGTCGCCGACAGCGATGAGAGGCTACGAGAGCTGCCGGCGTGAAGCTTGATAACATTCCGGGCCGGCATAGATAATGATCTACGTTTGTACGCTAGAATACCAACCGAAGGGCCTGGTTAGGGGGTGGGGCTATCTCAGCTCGATGGACTTCGAGCAGTGAGCACATGTAATTGAATTTCGTGACCATCGGACCGCAGCAGCTTAAAGTGATCCTCCTCGAGATTTCCCTAACCAAGGTCCGACGGCCAATTGGTTCTAATCAAAAGCAATACTACCTAACGACGTTCTGTGTCGTTCGAGCGGCTGTTTGCTCGCTTTTGTTCAGCGCCGGCACGGAGGCATCGACATTGCAAAAAGGCTGAAGAAGAGAAATATAAACTCCCGCTAACTGCGCCGCTAAACCTCAATCATTGTCGCGAGATCTTAACGGATCCGGGCGCACTTACCGTCAGCCGCCCAAGATGCTGCTTTCCCCTCGCGATAGCCTGAAATTCTATGGTAGTGTAGTCGAATTATGAAGCCCACTTCTACCTTTCAAAACTGAGGAATCGTAATGCAGCGCTCGAAATATCTACCATAATTCACATTAGACGTCGGACGATTCATTGCTTAACCGATGGCACAGCCGCAGTAAAATCGAGCAGCCGCCCGATAAAACCTGTCTCCCGCGAACCGAACCTCGACTAACCGGGCAAATCAGCCGTTTCACTACGAAGAAAGGTTTGGGCAGGATTTCGGCAATTCGGTTAGCAAAGCCCCTAATTGCGGGGCAATATGTCGGGACCGGCCAGCGTCCCTGGCTGAGGATCGATGGCGCGGACGGCGCCATAGAACGTTCGTCAGCGCGTACGATCGCGATGGAGGCGGGCAGGACGCGCGCGGAAGTGTCGCAAAGCGTTCGAACCTGCTGGAGAGCCATCTGATCCGATCAAACTCTCGCTGTTCCAGATCGCGACAAGGGCCGCCCGTCGCGATCTGGTTTTGAGTTCAACTGTTCGAGGCGCTTGTTCGAATAGTGCCGTTCACCCCGTTGGGGAAGAAACCCCCTGCTGAAACAGCAGCGCGGTCCTGATAAACGACGTTTAGCACTTGTGGCGCTGTCCGCCCAAGGACGAGACCGCCGGCATCCGTCGGGACCAAGTTTGCCGTCGTCGCGTTCCCGATATCTTGGTCGGTATCGGTCGCACCATCGAGTGCATCGCGCGCATTGGAAATCTGCGTAATGCGGCTGAAGATGGACGGTATCGTCAAACCGCGCCGCCACAATTCCGAGCGGATCACGCCGTCATGGTAGCATTCGGTTGCCAAGATGCCGGCGCTTGCTTCCAGAAACGTCTTGTTGGTGATCAACCGCGCCGAGCCGCGATAGGCCGTAACCCCGACGTCCGTCAGCAGATAAGAGCCGATCAGGAAATTCTCGTCGTTGAGATACGGATCGAAAATTTCGTTCGGACCGATGACGCCCGCCGCTCGGGCTGCGGCCGTGAAAGCGCCGACCCCCGTCGTACTGCCGATTGCGACGCTCGCACTGCCCGACAGATTGATTGCCGGCTGGGCTTGTGCCGCGCTGCCTAGGGTCGTTCGCAGGAAGCCGATATGGCCCAGCTCGTCGAAGGCGATCTCGCGTGCATATTGTTGCACCACGGTGTCCGTGAAGTTCACCGCGCGAGCAAAGCCGTCACCGCTACCAGTGATCACTGCGGCCTGTGTACCCGTTCCGGTTTGTAGGTTCGCCGCGATGCCTTGGCCCGAAACCGCATAGGAATAATAATTCCCCTCCAGGTATTCGAGCTGCAGCGCGAAATTGAGGACGTCGGTATCGCTGACCGCTGCGGGGGGCGGCGTGGGGGTGGGCGTCGGCGAGGGGGCTGGTTGCGAGATATCCTCGTCGTCATCGCATGCCGCCAACAGAGACAGGCCGCCTGTCATCGCAGCCGCGCCTCCACATAAGCGTATGAAGTTCCGTCTAGCAGCACGCTGATGCTCAGCGCGTTCCATCAGGTCTAGAAATTCGATCTGATCTTTCATCGCCCGCCTCCTCAGTTCGCGCCGGAACGGCGAAGCGCCGCGTTCGGATTGTTCGTACCATTGGGAAAAAAGCCACCGGACGTAACTTGATTGCGTGTCAGGTAGGCGATGTTGTGGACCTGTTCGGCAGTACGACTGAACACGATCCCGTTCGCGTCGGTCGGAACGAAGTTCGACGTCGTGCCAAACTGGGTCTGCACCGCGGAAATGCCCTGATCATCATCGGGCGTTCGCTTCGGGGGTCCGTCGGACGCGGCTGTACCATCGAGAGTATCGCGCGCGTCGGAGATCTTGTCGGCATTGGTGCGAAGGACCGGCGCCGCTACACCGCGGCGGTAGAGAGCGCCTCGGATGATGCCAGCGTGGAACGCCTCCGCCGCCAACAGACCGGCAGCAGCGTCTATAATGTCGGGGTTGCTCAGGAACGGAGAACCGCCTTTGTACGCGGTAACGCCGACATCTTCGAAGATGTAGGCAGCGATCAGGAAATTGTCGTCGCTGGCATAAGGGTCGAACACGCCACCAAACGGCGTAAGGTCGATGCCCGCGGCGGTTGCGGCGGCCGTGAAAACAGCCGGGGACAGGTCAATGGCGGGTTGCGCCACGGCTGCAGTGGAAAGAATCTTCCGCAGCGACCCGACGTGTGCGACTTCATCGCCAGCAATCTCCCGAGCATACTGCATGATGGCGGGGTCGGTAAGGTTTGCCTTACGCGCACCGGTGACCGCTCCCTGGGTCATTGTTCCGGTAAGTTGATCCGCAGCAAGGCCGGTGCCGCTAAACGCGTAACTATAGAACTGCGCCTCGAGATATTCGAGATTGAGTGCGAAATTCAGAATATCTGATTCAGTCGGGGCCGTTTGCGCCGCAGCACGCTCTGAAAGTACGGCCCCTCCGGTCGTCAAAGCTGCGGCGGTCAACGCTATTTTGAAAAACTCTCGTCTGTCGGCCCCGTTCTTTTTTCGTAGGCCGGCCGTAACGATCCTATGCTCGCTTTCTAGCATCACGTTCCTCCCCCCTGGGCCTCATTAGGCACAGTCGCCACGTAGCTGACCAGGGTAAGACTCATACGAACATCCAGAACAAAAGATGCCACAGAGGAACGGCAAACTAATTGACTTGGAGTAAGGTAAAATAGCTTACGAGGTTAATTCAGATGAATTGAAAATAGCGGGTTTGTTTGTTCCGAAGCGTTGCGCGCATTGTCCTCTCTGAGATGTTTCCGTTCCGTTCTTCAGTATGGGTACAGGTGGGATCGTGTATGTATCGGGGAGCCAGGCGTCAGGAATCATCGCGTTGGAACGGATGCAGTGCGGGTTACGCACCGTACACCGCTACAGATCAGTACGTTTCTCACCGGAACGGCAACGAACATGGGCTTGGTCAAGGTCTGGGGCGGAACTCCTGCAGCGGCAAGGCGCTCAGACATCTTACCGCCGGCATAAAGCTGCGGAGCAAGAGGAGCCCAGTCATGTCGACCCCGGAAGATCTGAAGGATGTGTACGTCGATGAGCTGAAGGACCTGTGGTCTGCGAACGACCAGATGCTCAAGGTCCTGAAGAAGATCACGACGCAGGCGAGCGATGCCGACCTCAAGGACATGCTGACCAAGTCGCATGAAGGCATCACGGCGCATACCGCGGTGTTGAAGGAGCTGATCGCCGGACAGGACGAGAAGGTCTCCAAGGAGCACTGCAAGGGCATGGAAGGTCTGGTTGCCGAGGCCACTAAGCATGTCCTCGAGGAAGGCCCCGAGAAGGGCCCCGTTCTCGATGTCATCATCATCGCCCAGTATCAGCGCATGACACATTACGGGATCGCCGGTTTCGGTACCGCAGCTGCCTACGCCAAGGCACTCGGCCTGAAGGACGACAACAAGAAGCTCAGTGACGCTACCAAGGAAATTTACGGTGGTGACGAGTACATGACGAAGCTCGCCGAGACGTCGGTGAACGTAGAGGCAAAGGAAGAGGCCTAAGGCAACTGGGGTAACCTGCGCCCGTAGGTTACCCCAAGCTTTCCGCCTTACTGTCGACGATTGTGACAGGCGGGCGAGGGCGGACCTTCCCTTGACATGCTGTTTTGCAAACACGAGAGCGAAGTATGTCGCATCCGCCTCCTGAGGCCGCTGTCGATTAGGCACAGCAGCGAATTCTCCCGCCGCTCATAAGCTCCGATCAAGACCCTCCATCCATGCAGATGATGTGCGAGACGTGGAAAACGAGATTGAAGCGGTAAGTCTTCTGGGGCGCCAGCGCCAAGCCGCTGGGTGTAAGCTGCGTAGTATATTGGAGCAGATTACGATGGCGGCGTTGGGTTGCGTACCCACCATGCAAGGCCGGCGAAGCCCGCCAGGCTGACTGAATGCAGCAGATAGTGGACGGCGGAGCCGGAGCCCATAGTACCGAGCAGAAATAAATCGCCAGCCGGAATCATCGTCGTCAGCGTAAGCAAAATTGCCAGCGCCCGTCTGTGCCGACCGACCGTCAAACCGGCGATATAGCTCGCAAGCGCCAAATCGCGCAGACCGATCGCCCGGACATAGAGTAACGCCGGCTCCGTCTCCGCACTGAATCCATATACGCGACCACCCGTGGCGGGTGCCAGCATGAACAATGCACCGAGCAGGAAGAACGCTGCTGCGCATACTAGCAGCACCGTCGCCAGTGCCACCGGAAAAGGCTTATCATCGTTCATGATTATCTTGGATTCCGTTCATCCGCGAGGAACTTCGGCCATCGCTCTGCGCTGAAGCGAAGACACTTGCGAGAGCCGTGATCCGAGCAGAGCTAGCACTACGGTGCACCGAACAAGCTAGAAAAGAGGGGCAGAGCGTGGGTCAAACGCAATTGATACTGCCTCTATGTAAATCAGAGATGCCACGGTCTGCTCCGCAGGCAGGAACACAGGAAGGAAGGCCCGATGAACGTACGTGCACGCAACATGCTGATTGCTGGCAGTGCGATTGCGGCCGTTGGCCTTTGGTGGAAGGGACGGTCGGACGATCAGGCGATTCATGATCAAGTTACTTACCCGCCGCTCGACATGCTGAAGTCGGTGGCCGAAGACATCTGGATCATCGATAGCGGTCCGATTAGCGCGATGGGTCTTCAACTTCCGGTCCGCATGACGATCATCCGGCTGGCGAGCGGCGACCTCGTCCTTCATTCTCCGACGAAGTTCTCTACGGCAGTCGCGGAGGCTGTCGGTGCGCTCGGCACGGTACGTCATCTCGTCGCGCCCAACGTGGCACACTGGACGTTCCTGACACAGTGGCAGCACGCTTTCCCGGAAGCGACTATCTGGGCCGCGCCAGGCCTGGGAGAGCGGCCACAGGTCCGCGCCTCCGGTTTGCGCGTAGACGCTGTGTTGGGTGATGAAGCGCCACCGGCCTGGGCGGACGAAATCACGCAGGGCGTGGTAGCCGGTGGGGCAGGCTTCCATGAAAACTGGTTCTTTCACCGAGCCAGCCGTACGCTGTTGCTTGTCGACCTAATCGAGAATCTGGAGCCCGCAAAGTTGCCGCCGCTCGCGAGACTGGTGATGCGAGCTTCCGCTGCGACCAACGGAACAACGGCGCGCTATCTCCGGCCGATCGTTCGGCTCGGCGGACCGAAGGCAAAGCAGGCCATCAGCGAGCTCATAGCCATGGGTCCTGAGCGGGTCATTTTCGCCCGTGGACGCTTCTTCGAGAGGCAGGCTGCTGAGCAGTTGCAGCGCGCGTTTGCGTGGTTAGTCTAGTGCGCCCGCAAGCGGCCGACGCCCCGACATGCAAGTTGCCAGTGGCTCATGTCCAAAAGTGAATGGTCACCTCAAAATATGACTATCAGGGTTGCCGTGGACCACAGTTGACTGGTTAGGATTGCGATGTCTTCGATGCTCGATAACAGCTATGCAGGCCTGCCGGACCGGTTCTTCCGTCGAATCCAGCTCGCGAGTGCCCCCGCGCCCATGCTCTTGAAGCTCAACCGGACGCTGGCGGCTGAACTCCGTTTTGATCCTGACCATCTTGAAGGCGAGGACGGCGCAGCGATCTTCGCGGGCCAGCGAATGCTCGAGGGGGCGGACCCCATTGCGCTTGCCTATGCCGGACATCAGTTCGGCAACTTCGTGCCTCAACTCGGCGACGGCCGTGCCATCCTGCTCGGCGACGTTGTCGATCGGCACGGAAGGCGCCGCGACATCCAGTTGAAGGGGGCGGGGCGCACGCCCTTCTCACGTGGTGGTGATGGCCGCGCGGCCCTTGGTCCCGTCCTGCGCGAGTATCTGGTCAGCGAGGCGATGGCGGCGCTCGGGATCCCGACCACGCGGTCGTTGGCAGCGGTGACGACGGGCGAAACGGTCATGCGCGAAACTGCGCTGCCGGGCGCGATCCTCACGCGTGTCGCCGCCAGCCATGTCCGTGTCGGCACGTTTCAGTTTTTCGCCTCGCGTGATGACGTCGAGGCGCTCCGTCTGCTCGCGGACCATGTCATCAGCCGTCACTATCCCGCCGCTGCAACGGGGGAGCGCCCTTATGTCGCGCTGCTCGACGCGATTATCGCGGCGCAGGCAGATCTCGTCGCACGGTGGCTACTCGTTGGTTTTGTCCACGGGGTCATGAATACCGACAACATGTCCGTTGCCGGAGAGACGATCGATTATGGTCCCTGCGCCTTCATTGACGCCTACGATCCCGCGGCCGTGTTCAGCTCAATCGACCGCAAGGGCCGCTATGCGTATGGTAACCAGCCCAGCGTTGCGCACTGGAACCTGACGCGTTTGGCGGAAGCGATGCTGCCGCTCCTTAGCGAGAACGAGACGGAGGCGGTGGAATTGGCGCAGGCAGCGCTTAACGCTTTTCCAGGCCGGTTCGAGCGAGCTTATCACGGCGAACTGACCCGCAAGCTCGGGCTTTGCGACGTGCGCGAAGGCGATGCGGCGCTCGCCGCTACGATCCTCAACGCGATGGCTGCTAACCAGGTGGATTTCACGCTTTTCTTCCGGGCTTTGGGCGTCGCTGTTGCGGGCGACGATGAGCCGGTGAGGGCGTTGTTCATCGATCCGAGCGCGTTCGATGCCTGGGCAGTCGGCTGGCGTGTGCGGCTGGCCAAGGAACCGCAGGACGCGAGCATCCGCCGTGCTACGATGGAGGCAGTTAATCCGGCCTTCATTCCGCGCAACCACCGCGTTGAGGCGATGATCGTCGCTGCCGTCGAGCGAGGGGATCTCGGCCCGTTCAAGACGCTGCTCGAACTGCTCTCACGCCCCTATGAAGACCAGCCTGACTTCGCGGAGTTCGCTAATCCGCCGGAAGCGCATGAGCGGGTACTAGCGACCTTCTGCGGAACCTAGGAGTCCGCCAACCGGCCTAATCAACCATGCCGATTTAACGCAGCGTGTAAAGATAGGCTTCGCAAAGAGTAACGCTCTGATCGGGCCTGCCGTTGCCCGGCACGACCTGTTGCGGATGGCAGCCCACGGACGAGCAAAGGCGCGGCAGCGGCATGAACGAGCCTGCCGGAGACCCACACGATAAGGTCCGCGAGTTGCTGTTCCTCCGCCGGCGTCAACCCGAACGGAGCCATGGCTCTAGAGCAAGTTACCCGGCTAGCCACTACACTTGTCGTGGCTAGCCGGACGTAGGTCCTGCGCCACCTGTTCCATGTCCTCAATGACCCGATCGCTGCAGCTGTGGTGGCGCGACGCGCTCGCCGTGTCCTCGGCGACACGCAGGACGCGGAAACCGATCGCTCGAGTTGATTGATGCTGGTCGACTTATAGTTTGCAATGAACACACGTGCGCATCGTCAGGAAACTTATTCATCTAAATCAAGTCGCAAGCATTTGCGGGATACAGGACATGTATCGGCCGTTCACCGCTCTACGGCGCAGGAGAGTGAAGATGCTGAAACTTATATTCATACCGGCAGCAATTGCGTCCCTCGGGATATCGACTGGTGCGATATCGCGGTCCAGCGGATCGACAAGTGCCGCAACACCCGCAGGCTCAAAAAGCAAGCCAACCGTAGCGCGGAAGACGCCGCAAAGCCGGGCCTCCTCAACGAAGGCCAGAGCACAAGCAAAACGCTCGCCCAATGCAGCTAAATCAAAGCTTCCGGACACTGACCCTCAGTCGATCGCAAACTCGGGCCGTAACTAGATGAGCGGCGAGTAATGATAGTTGCCCGAAACGATAATAAGGAACGCTTGCCGACTCCGGCGGTTGCGTACCGTCTTGGTTGCAAGAGCCCGTATCGATCAGAACGAGACCGTGTTCGTCTCGATCAATAGACAGTGGCAAACCAGATGCGCTCAGAGGCCGCGGCTGTAGCCGTCGAACAGGCTTCAACCTATCAGCGACACGTGCCCCAATTCAAATGACGTATCGTCACTGAGATCGGCCATTGACCTATAAAAAACGTGTTCACGATACAGGCAAGTAGTGACTGAGCGTTGGCGCAGCAAGCCGAACGTCAGGTATATACATACATTCCAAGATGCCCAACGCGCGGTAACGGTGTACGTCGCCTGATGTTGATATGAACTAGTAAGAAAATATCTCCAGTAGGAATGCGATCTCCCTGTATGCGTAGGATGAGGACTTATTAATTCATATCAATTCATGAAATATTTGGGATCGAACCGAAATGGAGCGCGTTGCTGGGTAATCGTCATCGACGATATTTATCACATCGGAGCGAAACATGTATTATCATGACAAGAGGCTACAGTACCCGGTCCAGGTGACGAACCCCGATCCTGCCTTTGCTCGGATGTTGCAGCAGGCGATTGGCGGCGTCGAAGGCGAGATACGCGTCTGCATGCAGTATTTCTTCCAGGCCTGGGGCAACCGCGCGCCGACAACGAAATATCGTGACATGCTGCTGCACACGGCGACCGAGGAAATCGGCCATATCGAAATGCTGGCGACCGCCGTCGCGCTGAACCTCGACAAGGCGCCGACGCATCTACAGGAAGAGGGCGTCAAGGACAGTATCGTTGGCGCTGTCATGGGCGGTGAAAATCTCCGCCAGAGCATCGAAGGCATCATCCACAAGAACCTGTTGTCGGGCGGTATGGCAGCGATGCCGATGGACTCCGATGGCGTGCCGTTCAACATGAGTCACATATACGCGAGCGGGAACGTCGCGGCCGATATGTACTGCAACGTTGCCGCAGAAAGCACGGGTCGCGTTCTTGCGGTACGGCTCTTCAACGCGACCCACGACGAGGGCATGAAGAAGATGCTCCATTACATGATCGCGCGCGACACGATGCACCAGCAACAGTGGCTCGCCGTTATCGAGGAACTGGGGGCCGAGGCCATGAACTTGCCGATCCCCAACAGCTTCCCGCAGGACATGGAAGATCAGCAGAACAACTACAACTTCTATGCGACGTCGGTCGACGGGACGTTCCCGGAGGGCCGCTGGACGTCGGGTCCCTCGATGGACGGCAAGGGCGAGTTCACCGTGTTCCGCAACGAACCGCTCGGTGAAGAACCGGTGATGGGGCCGGCCCGCCCCGATAGCGGCGCCCAGAACCAGCAGATCGGCTGATCACGACTTTGCGGGGCGGGCATCTGCGCGCCTCGCATCGGTCTCGTCCTATTTAGCAGTATCGGAGAAGCGACTTGGCACTTGAAAGCATCGTGAACGCCGCGAAATCTGCCGTTCTTGACGTCGTCTCACCGCAATCGAGTGACCCGGTCTCCGACCGCAACGACGTTCTGCAGGATCTGCATCTGGCCGAGAAGGCATGGGCGACCGACGGTGTTCGCTCAGGCACATGGTTTGTCCGTGACGGCGAGCATGTAGCCTTTACGCCCACCACGCGAAACGGGGCCACGTTGACCATCGGCGGTCAGACGACGAACTTTATCCCTGCCGACCGCTTCGCTGATTACCTGGTAAACATGCGGTCGGCGATTGAAGCAGGCGAATTCGACCGCGAGATCGCAGGGGCACTGCACGGTTCGGCGAATGTCGGCGGGACTGCCGAAGTTGCCATCCCTGCTGCAAGAGAAGGTCGTCCTCAAGACGTCCGCAAAGCACAGCAGGATGCCGCCCTTGTTCGAGAGGGTCGCAACCCTGACGGATCGTTAGCTGCCGTTGTTGGCAACGGTGCGTAGCAGCCACTGCGGACTGACCTATCGAAAACAAATCCCAAAAGAAACTATCAGGAGAGAACCAATGAACATCAGACACATCGCTATGTTGCTCGCAGCGACGGTCGGCACAGCATCGCTAGCACAGACGCCGCCACCACCACCGCCGCCCGAGGCAAAAACAGCTGCGACGCCCTATGTCATGGCTGCCGGAGTGAGCGATCTGTACGAGATCAACTCGAGCCAGGTCGCGCTGCAGAAGTCACAGACGCCTGCGATCCGCAAGTTTGCGACCATGCTGATCAAGCACCATCAGAAGACAACAGCCGCAACCGTCAAGGCGGCGACCAAGGCAGGTTTGACCCCGACGCCGCCTGTGCTTGATGCCGGCGCGACAGCATCGATCAATGAACTGCAGACCGCATCAGCAGCGGATTTCGACCGCCTCTACATCGGTCAGCAGATCCCGGCGCACCAGGCTGCACTGGACCTTCACCAGAGCTATTCGACCGGCGGAGATCAGGCGCCACTGCGCATGTCGGCCAAGGCGGCAGTACCCATTGTGAAACAGCATCTTGATGCTGCGATGAAGATGCAAGCGGGTAAGCCGATGGCGAACATGTCGGGTATGTAAAACGACGGAGCGCCGTTATCGGCGCTCCGTTTCTATCGATGTCCCTAAATACCCAATTTGGTGTGACGTTCTGGAGTAACACAATGTCAGCAGACCCCTTATCGCCTCCAGAAACCGACGGGGATCCAGCGTTTCGCGGGAACGATGACGGTACCGTCGGTCATTACTCGGGCGAAGAGTATGACAGCTATGAGAAGGATCAGCCGCGCAACGTCGAGGTCGGCGTAAGTCGGGACAATCGGGAAGCGAATGTCGCAGCGCCGAACAAGGCGCCGGGCGAAGACATTCCGCCTGACGTTGGTAGGCGCGCCTATATCGATGAGAAGACGGGTGAGGTGCATGGTAGCGGCGCCGGAGCGGGCGGAGGAAACGCTACCGAGGACTATGATGCCGACACGCCTGGCGGAGGTGGCGGGGTCCGCCAGACTCAGCAGTCTAAGTAACCAGACGTAAGTTCTTTTTAATTGGGTAGGACAAAGGGCTCGGACGGCACGGATGCAGGTCAGCAAGTTCTTTGATCAGCATTCGTTCAGCACTCAATGTCTAGGAAAGCTTATGATTAAACTAATTCTCGCAGCGGTGACTCTCGCTAGTCCCGCTATCGCAGCGCGTCGCGATGCTCCTGACGTACAGTTGCAGAAGATGCTTGCCGGGCGCGTTGCGGGTAAACCCGTCAACTGCATCAGCCTGTCGGGCTCGAACTCATCTCAAATCATAGACGGCAAAGCCATCGTTTACCGGGTTGGGAGCCGGCTCTACGTCAACGAACCCCGATCCGGCGCGCAGTCACTGCAGCGCGATGACATACTCGTCACGCGTACCATCGGGTCGCAGCTCTGCAGCATCGACACGGTTCGGCTGATTGATCGTGGCTCGCGTTTTCCGCGCGGCTTTGTCTCACTTGGCCAGTTCGTGCCGTACAGCAAAATCAAAGCCCGCTGAGTTAGTGAACGCCAGCCTATTGCGGAAGTAGGCGAGGGAACTCGGCGGGAATTTCTCGTGCAAGGAAGCCGATCGGCCCACTTGTAGTTGCGACGCGTCGTCCGCTTTGTCCGTGCAGCCAGACACCCCAACCGGCTGCGATGATCGGGGACGCGCCGCGGGACAACAAGCCCCCGATCGCGCCGGCCAGGACATCTCCCGATCCGCCCGTCGCAAGTCCGGTTCCTCCACCACCATAATGCAGTGTCGTTCCGTCGGGGGCAGCGATAACGGTATCGCTGCCCTTGAGGACCACGACGGCGCCGTATTGTGCGGCGACGTCCCGCGCGATCTTTTCCGGGGACTGTGCGATCGCGTCTTCGTCGATACCCGTCAGCATTGCCATTTCACCGTGATGGGGTGTGAAAACCATGCGACCGTCGAACGCCGCAAGCGTTTCGCGCAGATCCCGTGCCGATCCGATAGCCAAGGCGTCGACGACCATCGTTACCTTGTCGCAGGGCTGCATCAGGATGAGCTGCAAGAGAGCCTTGGCAGCGTCGGTGGACCCCATACCTGGTCCGATGATCAGCGTATCGCAGCCGTTCAGCGACTTTTCGAGCAGGGGACCCGCTGCGCCGTCTATCTCTCCGTCGGAGTCTTGCGGCAGTGCGAGAACACCGGCCTCCGGAACTAGCAGGCCGAGGCCGAGGCCGATCGCCGCGGATTCGATCGTGGCCATCTGGAGCTTGCCCGCGCCGACCCGAAGCGCTGCCTCGCCCGTCAGGCGAAGCGCGCCCGGCACCATGGCCGAACCACCTATCGCCAACACGCGGCCGCGGCTGTTCTTCGTGGTTCCGAGGCCATGAACGGGAGGCGGGTTGGCAGCGATCCAGCTGCTGTCGAGGGGAATGGTATCGGTCATCCTCGTACTCCGGTGGTACGGTCCGGCTCGGCAGTGACCGGGGCGGACCCTTGGTGGTCGACGACGTCGTTGTAGCGAATGAGCGTGAGCGCGCCGTCCTGCGGGCCGTCGGGATCGAAGCGATATTCGGTGACCGAGCAGTTCGCGACGTCGCCTTGCTGATCGATCGCCAGGATCTCGTCCTCGGTCAGGTTCTCGATGACATAGCGCAGGCAGAGGACGACCACCTGATGCGCGACGATCATCACGCGGCGACCGGCGTAGTGCAATGCGATCGTATCCATCAGTGATCGCAGGCGGAAGATCACGTCGCACCAGCTCTCCCCGCCGGGCGGCTGGTGATAGAATTTGCCGAGGATGCGTCGGAACTCGGCCTGGTCCGGATATGCCGACGCGACACCGCTGGTGGTCAACCCGTCCAGGATGCCGAACTCCTTTTCGCGGAGGCGTTCGTCGATCACGATCGGCTCGTCGCCGGCCGCACCGCCCTGTTCACGGAAGAGGTTTAGGGTCTGGCGCGCGCGGACATAGGGCGAGACGAGCAGGATGTCGCGGCGGTCGTCGGGATCCGCGCGGGCGAACCATGCGCCGAGCGCGCGGGCCTGCTCCTCGCCCAGCGGGGACAGTGGAATGTCGACGTCGCGGTGCGATAGGTCGATCCGTTCGACTCCGGCCGCATGCGCGGCGTCGCGCGCCACGTTCCCAGCACTTTCTCCGTGACGGACAATCCAGAGACGAGACGGCCAGCGTGCAGATGGCATACAGCTTAATCCAAGGTGTTGCTTTGCCCGGTTGAACTCCGGTCGACCGACGATGGCTCCATGATTTGCAGATCCTGCATAGCGATCGCTGCATCCATTGAACGGTGCACTGACAGGGAACTTCACGACGCTTCTCACGTAATTTGATCAATAAGTATGTCGCATGACGAAAAGAGGGGACGATGGCTGAGACGGCAACCGTTGCCTATCATCGCGAGCGGGCGGAGCAAGAACGGAGGCGGGCGAACCAAGCGATCGATGACCGCAGCAAAAATGCTCATATTGAACTTGCGTTAGCGCATGGACGAGCGGCCATCCTGGGCGGGCATCGTCTCCGCGTCGCGCACGATCGGTAATGAGGGTCTGCGCGGTTACGGGAAGCAACAGATTCATGCCGAACCGACTACGCCGTCTCCTTTGCGCAGAATGTCGCCGGACGACCAGCAGTGCGTACAGCACACCTAACCGGCCTCGGCAAAGCTGGCATGGTGTCTTCCTTCATTGTCACCGGCTGGCTTATTCTCCTCCGACGCCGTGATCAGGCTATTATGGGGGGAGGGCTGCCTGCCACTGGGAGACGGCTAAGTTGGCTATCGGGATGAGCCATGAGCTCTCGCGCGACCGAGCTATCTGGTTGAGTTTCGCCCCGAACAGACTTCCAATTCGTCCGCAACTCCCGCCGCTAAACAGCCATCACAGAGTTGGCCCAGACACTTGGCGCGGCCGCTCTATTTTCTTTTGGAAAAGGAATTTTGTTCCGGAACTCGTCGCTAAATACACCGTCCACCCGGATGCTGAATGACAATCCGCCGCTGCCGTCCGCGCCGTGAAATTGGTTGACCGTATCGAACCATGCCGCATGACCGGCAACATAGGCACGCTCCCCTGTCTCGGGATTGAGCATGTAGAACGGCTTGCTCAGGTTGCTCCGGAACCAGATGAACTCATGGCACAAGTCGGTGCTGTCATGATCCTTGTGCGCCGACACCGCTCGTCCGATTGGGTCGTACATGATCAGCATGCGGCCCGTGGCCGCGAATGGCAGGGTTGCAATAAAATCCATCAGCGGGGCGAACTCTGCCGCCTCGGCCGACGGCTCCCAAATCTCGGTGCGGTCCAGGTCATAGTAGTTTTCAGGCTCACGCGAACGCGCCAGTTCGATCATACGCGAGCCTGGTAGATCAGGCGTATTGGCGTCGAACAGGAACGGACCTGTATAGAATTGTCGGTCTCCCGCCGAAGCCAGGCGTTGGCGCAGTCGCTCGGTGATGATCCCGTCGAGCGACTTGAGACGCTCGACATCAATGAATGGGTCGATGTTCATGTAACTCGGGTAGCGGGCGCTGATCATGTCGACGCTCTACGGCGAATAAATTCGCGTTGCCATTATTTATTTCTCGCAACTGATTTAGATTAAACGCCTTTTTTAATTCTTTAAATAATAAGCCACTGCATCGCATGGCAAGCAGGCACCTTGCCTCGTCGAAGCCAGGCTACAGCGTCGACGGTCTTATTCTGGAAGTTGAATGAAAATCTATGTGAGCGGGCTCTACGCTGGCGGAAACCCGCAGCCAGGCGTCGGCATCGTCAGATCTCTTCGGCAGGGCTATCCTGATGCCACCATCGTTGGGGTCGAGTATTCGAACCGCGTGTCAGGTATCCATTTCGACGAGCTCGACGAGCTGTGGATCCAGCGGCCATGGGGCGAGCTCGACCTCGACGCCTATGGCGACAAGGTATGCGAGGCGCTCGACGCTGGAGGCTTGTGGATCTCGGGCAGCGACCTTGAAGCCATGTGGCTGGCGAGCGTGTTCCCCGATGGTCACCCCAACCTGCTGGCTCCGCCGATGTCCGGGATCAAGCGCATCACCAAGCCGGTCGTGGAGGCTGCGTCCAGCCTGCCGATCAAGATCCCGACATATCTATCGACCGAACATAGCGACTGGGATCTCCACGCCTTCTGTCGCGAGCACAACTGGCGCGTGTGGCTGAAGGGACCGTATTATGACGCCTCGCGTACGCCGACCTGGGACACGTTCACCGCCGTCCGCAACGCGCTGAGCAAGGTCTGGTCGACTGAGAAGCTGTTCCTGCAGGCGCATGTCAGCGGCTATGAGGAGTCGGTCATGCTGTCCGCTTACCGGGGCGAGCTGCTCGGCGCTGTAAGCATGCGCAAGCGTGACATCACGCCCGAGGGCAAGACTTGGGCCGGTGACGTCTCCGAAGTACCGCTCGCGTTCATGGAACCGCTGCGACAGATGGTGCGCGACACTAACTGGACTGGCGGCGGTGAGCTCGAGATGGTGCGCGACGGGTCCGACCAGCTGTGGCTGATCGAGATGAACCCGCGCTTCCCGGCTTGGGTCCACGGTTCGACGATTGCCGGGCACAACCTGCCCGCGCTGCTGGTGCAGGCCGCCAGTGGCGTAGTAGCGAAAACGGTGCCTGCCGAGGCATCTGAGTTCACGCGCATCGTTCTCGAAGTGCCGGTTCGCCCCGACTATCCATTGCCGCCGCTCCCGGAACCCTTCGCGGGTGCCGTCGGTCACTCGATGAAGCACCCGTCGGGACTGACCGCACTTGCCGCTCGGCTGCATAAGATCGATCCCGATATGCTCGACGTTGCGATGGCACCTGATGGCACGGAGCCACCTAACGGGCTCGCCGAGCTTCCGGATACCTTCGTCGCGGACATTGGCCGCCAGGACTTCGATGCGATGCAAACGCCTCAGTACATCTACATGGAGTCGACCGCTGAAAGCCTGTTCAAGCGCGCCGATGACCGCGCGCACCGCCTGAGCACCAACGACGTCGAGGTGATCAGCGGCTATTCGATCAAGACCAACCCCGACAAACGCCTCATCAAGCTCGCCCTCGACCACGGCTTCTACGCCGAGGCGATCAGCCTGGGCGAAGTGCAGTCGGCGCTCGAAGTCGGCTTCCGGCCCGATCAGGTTATCCTCAACGGCCCCGGCAAATGGTGGCCCGAGGGGCTGATGCCACGCGAGACGATGCACGCGGTGTTCTGCGACAGCATCGCAGACCTCGATCGCGTCGTCGCTGCGGTTGCAGCAGGCGAGATGTCGGCTAAGCACATCGGCATTCGCATTCGCACGCCGAATATCACCTCTCGCTTCGGCATTCCGCTGGACAGCCCGACTACGTTCGCCAAGCTAATCGCAGCGGTAAAACGCCTGCCAACCGACAGCGCGTTTGGGGTCCACTTCCACATGGCGAGCAGCCACGTCGGCGTCGCGCAGTGGTGGCATCTGTTCGAATCGATGCTGCGCTGGTGCCAGTCGATCGAGAAGCTCAGCGGTCGCACCATCGAGATGCTAGACATGGGCGGCGGCTGGTATCCTGACGACTGGCATGAGGATCAGATCTCAAAGATCGCGCGTGCGGTCGAACGAGTCCGCACCATGCTGCCCGCCGTCCGCCAGATTGCATCCGAGCCCGGCAAGGCGATGGCGCAGCCGTCGATGGCGCTGGCGATGCGGATTCTGGAAATCCAGGAGCATGAGGATGATTATGTCGAGGCCGTGGTCGATGCGTCGATCGCCGAGATCCCGATGCACTTCTGGCAGCCGCACCGCATGGTCCGCAAATGCAGCGAAACCGGTGAGTTGCAGCCGATCGGGCGCGGCAAGACCCATCTTATGGGCCGTCTGTGCATGGAGCACGACATCATCGCGTCCAACGTCCAGCTTCCTGAAGGGACCCGCGCCGGCGACCTTCTGATATTTTGCGATGCCGGCGGTTATGACAGGAGCATGTCCTATGTATTTGGCCGAGGATAAGGCGAAGGCCTCGACAGTTCAGCCCGCGGATGGTCATTGCGCGGACACGGTCGATCTGATGACGGCGGCGACCGCGCCTGGCGGCAAGTGGCAGACCTTCCCCAATAGCCATATCTCACATCATGGCGCGGCATGCTGCGACATTGCGCACGAATGGCTGATTGCCTTTGACTATGCGCAGTTGAACGGCGGCGATGTGCTGACCGGCCCGCGGTGGATGCGCGAGCATTCAAAGTGGGGTCCGACGGCCTGGCCGATCCACTGGTGCGAGGCCGTCGATGCTGACGTTGTCGATTGCGGCGTCCACGCCGCGATCGCGCAGGAGGCGTTCGTGGCTCGCGGCGTGCCGGCGTTCCGCGCACAGTTCATCCAGCGCTACAGCGCCGATGCCACTGCTTCTTGGCGCGAGAATTGGGACAAGGAGAGCGTGTCCGACCACTGGATCGATGGTGACGCCATCTACCATGAGGGTAACGCCGTGCTGGTCGGCACGGACGAGGTGAAGCTGTGGGACGGCTCCGCTGGCTGGTGGATCAACCCGCGCGGCGAGATGGGCTATGGGAGCCTTGCTGCAGTCCGGATCGAAGCCGATCTTGAGGGCTTCGAGGATGGGCTGCGCTGGGGCGAGCGCCGGATCAAGCTGAACCAGTGGGTCGCAGTGTGAACGACGAGCTTCGGCTCGTCGTTCCCGACGCGCCGAGCGACGCGGATCGGGACGCGATCCTCGCGGGGCTGATCGCGTTCAACCGTACGCACGTGGAGCCCGGTCCAACGGGACCACTCGCCGTCCTGCTCAAGGATGAAGACGGCAGTACTGTCGGGGGCCTGTGGGGATCGGCTCTTTTCGAATGGCTGCGGATTGAGCTGCTGTTCGTGCCCGAACGTTGGCGCGGGAGCGCAGTCGGCTCCGCCATCCTGCGAGAGGCGGAAGCACTTGCGGCAAGCCGCGGTTGCATCGGCGCGTCGCTCGACACTTACAGCTTCCAGGCACGCGGCTTTTACGAGAAGCGAGGCTATAGCCTCGTCGGCACAATCGGCGACTGCCCTCCGGGCGGCGCCCGCCACTTCCTGCAGAAACGTTTTGATCAGGCGGCGTGAAACCGGTCGGGAGCAGTAATCGAGAAAAGGCGCTGAACAATAGGTATAGGGGATAAGTATGGTCATGCACCACACTGAAGCGGCATTGTCCCACGATACAGAAGGCTGCGCCGAGCCGTTTCTGATCCGTCCGGCTGCAGGTTCCGAGGCGCAGGCGCCGGTTGGCATCGCGACGGCGCAGCGCGACGCCTTGTCCGCACAGTTGCTGGTATCGGGCGCCCTGCTCTTCCGCGGCTTCGAACTTCGTACAACGGAGGAGTTTGGACGCTTGGTAGACGCGTTTTCAGGCGGTTCACCCCGGTTCGGCTATGCGGGCGGAGCCTCGCCACGTCGGGCGCTCGAAGGTGGGGGAGAGAACGTCTACAACTCGACCGACTATTCCCCCGCGATCGAGCTCTCGTTGCACAATGAGCTGAGCTATACTGACGTATACCCCAGCCTTCTGTTCTTTTTCTGCCTGGTTGCGCCAGGACAGGGCGGGGCAACCACCTTGGGCGATAGCCGTCGTATCCTTTCCCGTATCGACGAATCCGTGCTTCAAGCCTTTCGCACGCACGGTGTGCGGTACGTCCGTAACCTTTCGCCAGACGTAGGCTCGGGCTATTCCTGGCAGGACGCTTTTGAAACAGATGATCCTGCGGAGGCGGAGGCTGCATGCCGCCATATCGGGGCAAACTTCGAATGGCGGGAGGGCTTTCTGCAGGTGAGCCAAGTGCGACCGGCAACCGCTTTCCACCCCGTTACGGGTGAGGAGGTGTGGTTCAACCAGGCCGATGGTTTCCACCCGAGTGCGCTCGATAAGGACACTTACGCATCGCTGCTTGCCTACCACGGCAACGAAGATGCATTCCGGTTGACAGTGTCTTTCGGAGACGGAACGCCGATCAGGCGCGACATGCTCGACGAGGTGCGGGCCGCGATCGCGGCGGAACGGTGCGAGCACCAGTGGCAGGCAGGGGACGTGCTTGTTCTCGACAATTTACTGATGGCCCATGGGAGAGCTCCGTTCACCGGCAGCCGGAAGATCGCCTTGGCGATGATCTAGGGTCAGACTCATTGGTCATAGCCAGAAGATGACGGTGGCCGCGAGCGCGACGGCAGAGCAGAAGACGGTTGGGCAGCGGTCGTAGCGATTGGCGACGCGGCGCCAATCCTTCAGGCGGACGAACAT
>NZ_JAUSZF010000005.1 GCF_030817315.1 Sphingomonas faeni
AAAAACTCGGTTTTGCACGTCGGCCTTTAACTTTTTTGGTAAGGACTCGATCAGTGCCGCCACAGCAGCCGGATAAATGCGTGGGTTTACCGGTCTCGGCCATACCTGGTTTTCGTTAAAACCAGCGCGACGAAGTTCATAGCTTAGCCACACATCTAGGGCCAGGGCAGGCACCCCCGATTGGGTTCCTGCTTTTAAGTAAAGGGGAACGCCAAGTAGCCGCTCAAGGGTATCATAATCAGGTTCGAAATGGGGTTTCCCAGCGGCGCAACGAACCCAAGGATTGCTGTGCTTCCCTTCTGGTGCGGCAAGGGCGACAATGCGATCGAAGATGATCCAGGCCTCAGCCTTTGCTGTTAATTTTGCGACCACGAACTGCCCTCATATTCAACGATTGCGAAGGTCTAGCGGTTTGACGTTCGTTCGTGAACTCCGCGAACCCTGCCGACCTTAATCCGCATAGTGACGCCAACGCCGCATTATGCTGACCCCCTCGTCGAACGCTACCGCCTCGGCACGTTTAGCTAGTGCTGGCGATGCAAATAGCAGGCGGCCTGCCTCTCGCGGCTCGAGCTTCAGCATGCCGCCACCTAACGGGTGGCCCTCGAGCTCGCAGCTTAGCTGCGCGATGGGTGATCCCCAGTTCGGTAAAAGCTTTTCTGCGAGTGCTCGATCTCGCACACGCACGCTGTGTACGGTGTTGGTGCAAGTTACCCCTGCCGAGTTTTTAACAAGGCTGGCATTCCGGCCTGCCATATAGCTCATCATGAAGTCCGGAATTTGGACGTCGGGCACTGCGTACCAAGGCTCACGATTCCGACATTTATAACCCAGCCGTGCTTCCTGACCGGCGCTACTATCCAAGTAGCGCCGAACTGAGGCCGTGAGTTCTTGGCCGCGCTGAAGACGAAGGAGCAGAACCGGATCGTCAGCTTTGTGCCAGGCGGCAACCGTGCTGGGAGTGATCGGCCGTTGTGCAAGCACTCGTCCGGTCCGCACAGTAGAATGGAGGTAAGCCGCCGGAATTTTCCAGCGCGCCGCCTCCGAAGGGCGTAGGTGGAAGAAGCTATTGTCGCCGCTGACATAGCCAATGCCGACACTGGCGAAGCTGCTCAGTCGATGACTGTCAGTATCGTCGGCGATCGACCGATACGCATTCCGAATTGCAGCCGGCAGCAAGTACGGCCGTAACCTCCGATTCCAGATATCCCGCCATTCGCCAAGCATTACCTTCTCGGCCTGCCTGGGGGGGCGCGTAGCCCCCTCAAACCGATCGCAAACTGTGAACTTTATGTGGTCGGTCGTACCGCCAAACCCATCTGTGTAGAGCAGCCAACAGTCTTCTGAGAGGCCGGGGAACAGCTTTTCGCGAACTGCAACAATCTGCACATGCTTAAAATGGGCTACCAAATATTCAATCAGGGGAGATGCGTAAGGCGCATGACCGATCTCGGCAGGTACGACGAAGGCCATACGACCGCCCGGCTTTAGCAGCGCCGCTGTTGCGACGAGGAACGGAGCCCAAGAGGAGGTAAGCCCGCTGAACGCCGCGCCCTGGGCAGCGCAAAAAGCTTGAGCTCGTGCTCTCACTACGCCTTTGAACGTATGGTAGCGAATGAAAGGCGGATTGCCGGCTGCGCATTCGAACCGCTCGCCGGTCGCTTCCGCCCACTGGAAAAAGTCTCCTTCGTGGACAAGCGCGCCTGGGGCCCGTTCGATTGCAGTATGCGCTGATAACGGATCCTGTTCGATACCCACACTGTTGGGATGCTCTACAAGGAAGCGGCCGTCGCCACAGCTTGGGTCGAGCAGGCGATCACCATCGCGACGCACAGCCCAACTTACTAAGGCGGCAACAACGGCATCCGGCGTGTAATAGGCACCCGCGTGCTTCTGAGACAGACGAACCGCGGTCATGCTGCACGCTCTAGAAGCGAGCTACGGCCACCAGGGATATGGCGATAAAGCGTTGAAGGCTGAACGCCGATCTGCCGAGCAACCTCTTCAACTGTAATGGAGGAATCTAACAGCATTGCCTTAGCTCGCCGTATCTCCGGCTCACCCATTGCGGGCTTACGGCCACCGCGACGGCCAAGCGCCCGCGCCTGAAGAAGACCCGCATGCGTGCGCTCGAGGGTAAGCTCGCGCTCGAACTCGGCTATTGCCGCTAGAAGATGAAAGGTCAGTCGCCCGCTTGGACTGGCGGTGTCAATCGCCTGGGTTATGACCTTCAGACCGATCTCCCGGGTCTGGAGAAGCTCGGCGGTTTCAACGAGCTGTCGGACCGACCGCGCTAGGCGATCTAGTTTCCAAACGACTAATGCGTCGCCAGCTCTTAAAAACTCGAGCGCTGCACGAAGCTCAGGGCGGTCGCGCTGTGCACCCGAAGCTCTCTCAGTAAATATCTTTTCGCAGCCGGCTGCACTAAGCGCCTCGAGCTGCAAAGCGGGGTTCTGATCTCGGGTCGAAACTCGCGCATAACCGATCAGCAAAACAGACCTCCGAAAACTCGTCCGGCGACACCGGATTTGGGAGAGGCATACAAGAGAGCGTTTTCGGAGACAATAGTGGAGAACGTAATGCGAACATATTTTCTCGTTAGCACCCTCCGCTAAACCGCCGTTTACGGGAGGCCCTATTCCCCTTCCTGGCGAACGCCTCTACGCTGCCACATGTGACAGTCAAATTGGCTGCTGAGGGGGAATATTCATGGGTGCAGCACCACAGTTTAATTTTGGGGACGCTGCCACTTTTGAACAAAATATCGCAGCATTCTCCATAGAGCTAGCGAAGCTGGATCCAGCCGCAGCACCGGTCTTATCAGCGTCGCTGAATGCACTTGCTGACGAGCAACAGGATAAGGCCGCGCTTTGGAACTCGTTATTTGCTGCCGAAGTAGCGTCGGATGCGGCCCCTTCAGATAGTGAGATTCCACTACCTTTGATCGCGCCTCCCGTAACAGCCCCGGTACGCTGGTTTCTGGAAAGATTAGAGATTGAGGGATTTCGTGGAATCAACAACGAAGGTTCACCACTATCACTAAAGTTCAAACCTGACTGCGTCGCTTCGATATCGGCACCAAACGGCGTTGGTAAAAGTTCAATATTCGACGCACTTAGCTTCGCTATTCGAGGCAAGATCGCTAAACTAGATCGTTTGCTACAGACCGAAAAACCCCAGGACTATTATCTTAACCGTTTCCATCCGGGTACGATTGGTACTGTAAAGATAACGCTTAAGCCGGACAACGGAGGGCAATCTGTTCCAATATTAGTTACTCGGGATGATAAGGGTAAGCGCACCGTCTCAGGACCTGTCGGTGTAGACTCGCAAGCGTTGCTTGCCGAACTCGATCGAGAGTTTGTGCTCTTAGACGCCCCGTCTTTCCAGAGCTTCATAGACGACAAGGCCCTTGACCGTGGCCGGGCTTTTTCCGGCCTTCTCGGACTCTCCCGCTACTCAGGTTTACGTCAGCAACTTCAAGCAATCAGTAACACCCGGGCCTTCAACACTCATTTTGACACCAGCGCCCACGCCGCAAAACTTGCGGCGGCCCAACGCACGGCGACAACGGCGAAAACCGCTATAAGCAACGATTATGCCGAACTCGTCAAAGAACCACTCGTTGCAGGCACACCGTCGCCCGAAGCACAGGACCGCTGTCACGCTGCTCTCCACGGCATCCCAGTCTTAGTTGACCACTGCGCCGAACGCCCTTTCATAAGTATCGATGTAGATGCTTGCCTAGGCGCGGTTCGCACAGCCGAGGATGGTCCCACGCGAGATCGCTTGGGCACAATTATCCGCGAACAGACGAAATGGACCGAGGCTAACAAGGCTTTGCCAACGGAAGCGGATATGTCTCTGCTTAACTCCCTTGCGGTAGCCCGGACCGATGCACTTACAAACACAACCGGAGATCTCTTACGTAAGCTATACCGCTTGAGCGAACAGGTCATGACCGGCGACTCCTGGCCTTCGCCTAACGTCTGCCCCACATGTGAGAACGACGATGGAAACTCGGTTTTAGAGAACGTACGGACAAAATTGGGCCAGTACGATGCGGCTGAAACGGCTACCATCGCCGTGGCGACCGAATGGGCCTCAAAGGGCTGGGCAGAACTGACTGATCTCGAGGCACTGACGTTAACAGAAGGCGAGGCTCCACGCATACGCCAGCTCTCAAAAGCAGGGGAAACTGGCACTCTAGAAAGCACCGAAGCCCTTGAATTGGCGCAACACGTCAAACTATTGCGCGAGAGGGCAACCGTAGCAATCGACGCCCTTGCCCAGGAACGCCTGAGTCTCGAACGACAATTGCCGCAGTCGCTTGTTATTGTGACTACAGCGGTAGAAACAGCCCGCCGCCTTCAAAGCAATTGGAATGTGCTCGAAGAGGCTCAATCAGAAGAGAATATTGAGACGGATTACGCGTCCAAGGTTAAGCGGTTAAAGAAGTTTCTCGATAGTACCGCAACGATGTTTGCGGACGCAGAGTCCGATATGGCCGCGGCTCGTCTCGCGAAAATTGAGCCTCTATGTCAGGAGTTGTTTCGTTATATAATGTACAGCCCCGTTGTACCAACACTTAAAAAGCCGAAAGGTAGTGAGGATCTAAGCATCGGCCTTGCGGAGTTTTGGGGACTAAAGGATCTTTCTGCACAGGCCTTGTTGTCCGAAAGCTACCGGAACGGATTTGCCGTATCCGTATATCTAGCAGCGGCATCATTGTACGGCGGGGCTCCACGCTTCATCGTTCTTGATGATATAACTTCAAGCTTTGACGCGGGTCATCAGCATCATCTTATAGAGGTTATCCGAACTAGGTTTTCTCGTCCCGTAACGGCAGACGGTCCTCAGGTTATTCTACTGAGCCATGACACGCTACTGGAAAAACTATTCAACAAACATTCTAGTACGCCAGAATGGTCCCATCAGCGGATAGAAGGCACTGCGCAAACCGCAATTCTTTTACAGTCCGGTGCGGTAAATAAGGTTAGAGAAAACACGCTAGAACTCTTGCAGGTTGGACGAGTTGATGATGCTGCACCGAGAATCCGCCAGTATTTGGAATATACTCTACACACTGTAATTGATCGGTGTCGTATACCGGTCCCGCTTGATATCGCTTTTAGTGACGATAGACGTACGCCCGGCGAGTACCTTGGCGCCATTGAAACAGCCGTAAAACTGTACAAGGCAGCAGGCCTGCTTGTGCTCGATCCAGTTCAGGAGAGCGCGCTGCAAATGCATTCCGCGATGATTATCAGCAATTTCCTATCGCATTGGTCGACTGGACAGGCTCAGTCATTCTCCGCTCCAGCTCTGCTTGGCGTCATGCAAGCCATTGATGACTTCCCGGACTGTTTTAAATACGAGCCCACCCCCGGTGCTCCTAAAAAGTTTTACACTTCTCTTAGATCTTGACCCGCCCTTCTATGTCAATGACCCCATTAGAGGTGATCACTGCTAAGCGCGCCCATCTGGCAAGGTTCGCCAATGAAGGGGGAGCTGCGGGTGAGCAACAGGCAATAGTCGCAATGGATCGCTGGATTCCTCGTCCACGCGGTCCTGATTTAGTCATGCTCCTTGAGGAGCTGGCTTCTACTGGAATCGTCATCAAGCCTTCGAGCTTTGACGCACTCGCGCTCCCCCGCCTCATTAGTATGGCAGATCGAGATCAGGTCCGAGCGAGTCTTGCCGAGATTACCTTTGTAGAAATCAAGACGTCCAACCAGCCGCGCGTAAAACCCGGCTTCAGCGGCTTCTTTTTCGCTATCACAGAGAACGAAATTACAGCGGCAGAGCAGCTCGGCATCAGGCATCGCATTGCCTTATTTAACAAGATTACTAACGAGATCTTGATTACATCGGTCTCGGAAATATTGGCCCGTACCAAATCTATGAATTGGCAGCTCTCAGTCCAGATCTGACTTTTTGTTCGGTTGGCAAATTTGAGTTATGTTCGTGAGTCTGCCAATATTGTGATTACTTTACCCTACTGCACAAGACAGTCGCTCCTATTAAGGGGTTTAGGCAGCTATTAGCGCGACGCTAGCCAACTGTCTCATCGGGATGAGTAGGCGTCGTTAATGGAAACGGGCAGAAGCGGTCCGCAACGGGACGCACCGATAGTATTTCGGTGAAGGGTGGGTCAGCGCGCGTAGCATCTGTCGGCACGAGCGTGTGCCACCAAGCGAGGAGCGCGCCACGTGCCAAATAGGCGAACGTGTGGAGAAGCATTGGCGTGTCATCACTGCTCCAGGTGGCGCCCATCGCGGAGCAGGCAAGCCCGCCCGGAATCTCGGAATAGGGCCCATCATCATAGCGCTCCGGCGGGATACACATCGGATACGGGAATGGGACACCGCCATGGAGAGCGCGCGACCGGAGCGCATAGATACGCTTGTACGCCGCAGTCAGAGGTTCACTGGAAAAGTTAAACTTCCCGAATGTCGGACGCTTTTCTGGAGCACCGGGGGCGAACGTCTCCATGAAACCGACAAATTTTGCAGTTGCACCCACGACACCTCTGAACGCCCTAGCACCGACAAATTTTGCAGACCTCGGCCTTGTAGAGCCGACAAATTTTGCAGTTGCACCCACGACACCTCTGAACGCCCTAGCAACCTTAGGGACCGTGGCCCCGGCACCAGCTTTGTGTAAAAGATTGATCACACCTTGGTAGGAAAGGGCAAATCGCTCTTCAGGCGAACGCTGATCGCCATCCCAATGGTTAGCGGCGGTCTCGATTGACGAAACGAGCAACAACCAAGCATTCTCGGGTGTGGAATCCGCGACCCAAAGCGCATTTTGGAAAAGGCGTGCAGCTTTTATCAAGGCAGCTGCTCCATCCGGCGTTAGCAATGGCAGCGTCGCAAAATCGGCAAGGCTGCGCAGATCGCGCATCCCGTGCAGGTGCGGAAGCTGCGGCGCCCTTTGTGAAATTGGAAGCAGTGGTAAATAGGTCGCGTCGTAACCGCGCGGTCTGCCAAGCGGATCTTCTCCAGGCTTGAACTCGCGATCAACCGGACCGGCCATAATCCGTGCGTCGAGCAACAATGAGACGAGGGCCGCCACTTCGTCAAATATGTCTCCGCCATGATAATGATTATCGTTGGTGTGGAATGGGACGCGCATATCGGCCTTCAGCAGCCACTCGGCGCGCAGCACGATGCCAGGTTTTAGGCTACGCACGTTTGCACGTGTATGGGCTAGCGCGTTCAGGAAACTATAGGGCCCGAAATCGTAGGCCTCAGCAATGAACTCTGCGTCTGAGTAGAGCCGGAGCTCGGAGATCTGGATCGCTCCAGATTTTTCGCGATGCGCCTGCCAATTAAGCCAGCTACGCGGCGGTGGCGGGACGATCTCCCCTTTTCCTTCGTCTTCCGGCGCTATTCCCATTAAAACTTCCATTATGCAGCTTCCCCCAAATTTCACCTATCCTGCCCAAGCCGCATTTAAAAACCTGGCTCGGTCCAGTCACTAAAGCGAACGGGAGTTGATTTATTATCATACTGAATTGAGTTCACCGTGATCCGCAGCACACCCTGAGGACCGAGGCGCAAGGCAGTCTCGAGAGCAGGAGCAGGTCGGTGTGCAGCCCCCAAGATGGCAGCAAAAAAGTCGTCGTCATTCTTAGCCATTCCCGGCGCTGCTGGATCCGCCTGCTCCGGTAGCTGCTTGAAAAAGACGTGGTCCTCGGGCTCCTCATCCTCATCTTCAGGATCTCGTAAACTGCTGTAAGATACGAACTCGATGCCGCGCTTGGCCTCTTGTTCTACCCCTTCCACCAGCGACGCATGAGGAAACAAAACCAGATTATTTCGGCCATTCGAAATTTGTGCCGACTCGAAGATGATCCCGTCGAGCACCGGATCGGCTTCCGACCAGAGATATTCAGCGACGACTTGCGTCGGAAGATAGTCAAGATTCTCTCGGCCAGGGATTACGGCTCGGCGGACCTCTTGGTGGAAGCCTCGCATAAAACCGCCGTAGCTTCGCCGTTGAATATAGTTCTGCGAGAAATAGCTCAGATCTTCATAGGCAAGGTCAAGCATCGTCAGGTCAAGGACGCGCAGTGGTCGGACAATCTCGAAGCGGCCGACAATTGCGCCCCCGCCCACAGGAGTACGCAATTCCGCGACACACGTGTCTTGATCAAGCGCTCCGTAAAACAAACCTATACCGGCGGCGTTCATTCGCCCCGCGCCTGCCAATCCAGGTTCGGGGGCGGCAAGCTGCTTTAGCCGGTTCCCGAAAATCGTCTTTTGTTGCGCCTCATCGTTCGCTTTACGGCCGCGAAAAACATGCGTGATGTCACTGTTCGGCCCAATCGTTCGGATCACGCCATTTGGCGGCCACTCGCCTCGCACGATCGGTCCAAGCAGCTCGTCGAGAACCTTTTTGCCTTCTTGTAGAAAGAACCGGCGGCGATGTTTCAATTGATCGCAGAATCGATCCCAGCTTTCATGTAAATCGCTGCCTGTCGGCTCCCGGATTGCGAAATCGTCCGACGTCTCATCATAGACATCAATCTCGCCCTCCTGGAAATTGAAGTCATGCCGCTGCGAAAGGATCGCGGCCAATCGCTGACCCACAATGTCGTCGTCAACCTGTAGCATGTTGATCAGGATTTGGCTTGGATGGTCCCCTACCGGACCGAAGGTAACCTCTCCGTTGCGGATCCTGACGTCCTCATCTGCGATGCCAACCAAATTCAGATAGATTGGATCAATGCGATCAGCGAGTGCTTCGAGCGAAAAGGTTTTCGTACGCCGCCGATTGCAAACCATGCACATGTGCCGTGAGCCGCCCGCTGCGATCTCAGCGCTGACGATCGGATCACCGACACAATCCTTACACACATGGTCCGGCATTCAGCTCCCCCTTCAATGATTTAGCCGATTTTCTTTATGGAAACGGCTCTTGGAGCGTGGCTCCCTCCAGCCTTACAACGAAAGTGATCTCAGTCGATTTAGTTATTGAATGGCTTGGATAGACGTACGGAAATCTGCAAGTTGCGCTGCATGAGCAAGCCCCTTCTCCGTCGTCAACTTTGGTATGTCGATCTTCGCAGCCGCCAAATCGTCGGTCAGGAATTTCTAAAAACCGAAAATCGGTCGCTTGTTGTCCTCGGCGAGGCAGGTATGGGTAAATCCACCCTACTGTCGCAACTCCAGGATGTTGATGGCTACGCGCTGTGCAGTGCACGCAAGCTCATCATCATGCCCGATCCGAAGCTACTGATTGGCGATGCCACTACCTTGGTCATCGACGCTCTCGACGAAGTTTCGGCTCAGCGCGAGGGTGATGCCGTAGACCTCGTACTGCGCCGTCTCGCAGAACTCGGCTTACCTCGCTTTATCCTCTCGTGCCGAGTCACCGACTGGCGCAGCGCAACCGCCCTCCAAGGCATCGCCGACATCTATGATCATGCGCCGCTCGAGCTGCATCTTGACCCATTAGACCGAGATAATGCGATTGAATATCTGGCGCATTCGATCGGCAACGAGGTGGCCGAAAAGGCAATCGTGCACCTTGAAGCTCGGGGGCTGAGCGGCCTGTGGCGCAATCCGCAGACTTTGGAACTCGTCGCAAAGGTGGCAGCGCAAGGATGGCTCCCTGACTCAAAGGGACAGCTTTTTGCGGATGCGATCAAGCTGTTACGCATTGAACATCGCAATGAGAAGTCCGCTACTCCGTTGGCAACATTGCCCGAAAAAGACGTGCTCGAAGCTGCTGGCGCTGGCTTCGCGACCCTTATTTTTGCTGGCAAGGAAGCTCTTTCCCGAGAGACCCCGCCCGCTAATTTCGACGCACCACTTGCCGAAGCTTCAGCGTTGCCGGCCGCGGCGCGGTTAAGCGATGTGCTCGATTCCCGACTTTTCGAGGCGCGGGCGCCCGATCGGTTTACCTATGCGCATCGAGCAATTGGTGAATTTCTTGGCGCGCGTTGGCTGGCCGAACAGGCTGACACGCCGCGCAAACAACGACGAGTACTCGAGTTGCTCAACAATCACTCGTTGGTCCCTGCAAACTTACGTGGCATTCATGCTTGGCTTGCTTGGCATTCGCCGACCCTAGCCGACAGGATCATCACGTCGGATCCTATGGGTGTCATCGAATATGGCGATGCGGACACCCTCACAGCACCGCAGGGTCGCGCCTTGCTGCTTGCGCTGTTCGAGCTTTCGAAGGAGAATCCACGGTTCCGGGACTGGTCGGACTACCGAGCAGGTGGCCTAGTACAGCCGGGGATGCTCGCCGAGATCCGAGACGTCGTGCGTGATGCGAACGTGGAATTCGGGCTTCGCCTACTTGTCCTCCAGGCCCTCAAGGGCTCCGACCTTGCCCCGCTGTTAAATAACGAATTACTGACTCTGCTTCTTGATGGAGATTCAATCTTCGCGCTCAGAAGCGAAGCCGGTGATAGGCTAGTTGAGATTCAGGGCGCGATCGATTGGCCTCTGATCGTCCGTAAGCTCATCAATGAGGCGGGAGAAAACAGCGTCCGCCTTGCCAGCGAGCTGATGAGTGAGCTTGGCTATGCGCAATTTGACAATGCGCTCGTCCTTGACATGATCCGCGCAAATTTCGTCCGGGTGGACAGCACGGTTGGCGTGTTCTTCGGTCTGGAGCGAAAATTCCCCATCGACCGACTAGCTCCCCTCCTTGACGGCGTCGTCGCGTTCGCGGACTCGCTAGGTGATCGGAACGAGCGTCGGAGCAATGACGCGATCACGGATCTTGCCTTCGCGCTGCTCGCGAGGCGGTTGGAAGGTCCATCCCCCGACGCAAAGCAGCTCTGGTCATGGCTACGTCCTTTCGACGCTAGCCTTGGGTCACAGCGCGAGACGCGCCAAGCCATTTCTAAAGCGTTCGCGGCAAACGATGACCTTCGCCACTCAGTCCAGCGCCATGTGCTGCTGGATCTGAAAGACGATAAAAACCTTTGGCAGCGCTCCTGGCGGATGCTCGTGCCTGCGTCCGGTCTTAGACCAGACGAGGACGATTTGCTCTGGCTCTTAGACCAGATCGAGCTCGGCGATCCGCGCTGGCGTGAGCTTGTCGAACTGTCTGGGCACGGCCCCGAGCAGGGCACGAAGGTCAGGGCCGCAGCGGAACGGTTCGCCGCTGGCGACGACGAAGCCAACGCGTGGCTTGCCGAACTTGCCGTCCCACAGACGCCGGACTGGCAAATTGAGCAAGAGCAGCGGGAGCGCGAGCAGACCGCCGAGCGGATAGCCAATTGGGAACGCCACCGAGCAGAATTCGGTGCTCACATCGACGCGATGCGCGCCGGCGATTATGGAAACATAGTCAACCCCGCGAAAGCCTACCTAAAACTCTTTTTCGACATGGGTGATGCGGCCAAGGATGGCCCAGCGCGCATTGAGGAGTGGCTTGGCCCCGAGCTGAAGGACGCTGCTTTGGCAGGGTTCGAGGCTTTCCTCACGCAACAGCCGCCAACACCGTCGGCAACTGAAATCGCGATAAGCCATGCTGAAGGCCGACGGTGGGAAGCCGCCTATATCATCGTTGCTGCGCTTGCCGAACGTATGCGCACCGTTCGGGGATTTGATGACCTCACCGACGAGCGCCTGATGGCAGGATACATCGAACTTTCCCAAAGCCGGATCGATGACCATGCCGGTATCGGCGACCTCGATAAGCAGCTTTCTCGAGAATTACGTTTCCGGGATCAATGGGAATCAACGCTCCGGCTTTTCTTCGAGCCGCAGTTCGCCGCGAGCCTTAAGCATGTCAGCGGACTGTACGGCTTTCTACGAAGCGAAGAAGATGCGGCATTGGCGGACCGGCTGGGGGCCGAGTGGCTAGCGAGATTCCCTCAAATGTCGGAGAACGCGGAAATCGAGCTCATCGATCATCTTTTAACGAACCACGCCGGTTCAGAGGCTATCCTTGCACTTCTACCTCAACATCTCGCCGAGCCGCTCTCCGACCAGCGACGCCTTACATGGGACGCGGTCGGGATTATCCTAGCTTTTGATACGACGCGCGCTCGACTGGACTTGGCCGGCCCGGTCGGTAAGGAACTATTCTGGAACTTACGTGCCCGACTAGGCCACCGCAGCAGGACACCTTCGATCACCTCGTTGGGTGTTGATCAACTCGCTTGGGCAATTGAAACTTTCCGACCAATATTCCCTTATGCCCACCGACCGACCGGTGGCACGACGGGAGATACCAACAACTGGGATGCGACCGAATACCTCGTGGTATTAATCAATCGGCTTGGTAGTGAAACTGGGCCAAATGCAACCGCTGCTCTGCTCGCGCTGCGCGATGCGCCGAAGGATGGCTACACTGAACATCTGCGGATCGCGTTGGCGGAGCAAAAGCGTAAAAGAGTCGAGGCGGATTGGGTCGCCCCCGACATTGCGACCTTCGCCTCTGCCGTCACCGACCGGGCGCCCACTACCGCACCGCAGCTTCAGGCGGTGATACTTGAAGAACTTAAGCAGGTGCAGGCAAAGGTTACCGGCGACCCGCGTGACTGGTACAAAGACTTTTTTCTCGAGAATGGCACGCCCAAGGGCGAAGAAGATTGCCGAGACACAATCTTGAAAATGTTTGGAGACCTTCCGTTCGGGATCCAAGCCGCACCAGAAGGCCATCTCGCGGATGACAAGAGGTGCGACATCGAGTGCACACTTCCCGGAATCATGGTGCCAATCGAGATCAAGGGTCAGTGGCATAAAGACCTATGGACCGCGGCGGACAGACAGCTTGACCTTCTCTATACGAACGACTGGCGCGCAGAACGCGGAATTTATCTCGTCCTGTGGTTCGGCCTAACAACTGGGAAAAAACCCAAAAAGTCTCCTTTTGACATCGGTACACCTGAAACTGCTGGGCAATTGCGGAATGCTCTAGCTATTCAGAGTGTGACAACGCGCGAAGGACGGACAGAGATTGTTGTTCTGGACCTGACGCGTCCGACATGATGCGACGCGAGTCTGCCTTTATCCAGCTCGACGCCGCGGTTGAGCGGAGCGACGTTACGATCTTGAGAGGACTGCCGCGCGTCGGTCGTTCCTCGTTTTTAGAAGATTGGAAAAATCGGCGTGCCGACGCGATGCGCTGCCTAGTGGAAGACGTTAGACTCGAGGCAGGCATTTTTATTCTCGATCATGTTGATGCTCGAGCGATCGACCAGATCATTGGTATTGTTCGTACGGCCGAGGATACGAAATCTCGCACTCGCTTGGTCGTAGCTCCCAGCGATCTTGTCACCGCCGAGCGACTACGCACGACGTTACCTGGTGTTGTTGGTTCAGTTGAGATTGCCCCGCTCCGTATAGAGGAGCTTGCCATCGAGATCGGGCAGCAGCAATTGGCAGCTGGTCCTGTTGAGGCGGCACCGCTTACTGCAATCCCTGCGCCCGCCCAGGCTGCGGACCCCAACCGTCATTGGCTGCGGGGCGGCTTTCCCGGCAGCCTGCTGGCCCATGACGACCAAGATAGCTTGATATGGCGTCGTGGCATGCTCGATGGGCTTTTAGCGCGAGACTATACGGAGTGGGGAGTCGAGCGTGCCTTTCCTATGGGTGACATGTTTCGTTGGCTCGCAAACCAAAATAGCGCGGAACTCAACGAGAACAGTTGCGGGTTCGCGAAACGGCAGGAATTAAAATCCGCCGTCTATGTGCTGGAACTCCTTGGCCTCGTTCGGCGCTTGCCCAACTACCCGGCTGGCAGCAGCGCCAGCATGGACCGGAATCAAAAACTTTTCGTCCGGGACACCGGCCTTCTCCACGCCTCGCTTGGTATCGAGACATCAACTCAGCTTCGAGCGAACCAAGCTATTGGGGGAAGTTTTGAAAGCTACGCAACGGAAGCGCTGATCCTTGCTGCGGGAGGACGGTGCGGTGCCCAATTCTACCGAGAACTGGGAGACAACGGTGAGGACGAGATCGATCTGATCCTAGACTTCCCTTCTCAGAAAGGCCGCCTTGTTGCGATCGAGTTTAAGGTCGGGCCCAACCAGAAGGCCAAAAGGGGCTTCTACAATGGCTGCGCGGCGCTCAACATCGAGGATCGCTTCGTTGTTCACTCTGGCGACGCAGCAGATCTTGGTGAAGCGGTGCACCGCCTCGATTTGAAATCCGCAGTCGCGCGCATCGCCGGTAAGCGCGGTCTGAGGGCCGCCTTGTAGGCGGAGCGTTCAACGGGTTGATGGCAGCTCTTTGAACGGGGCCGTGATGTCGGACGAGACTATCGAACCAGCTGCAGATGTAGCGAGTAGTCATACGACCGGTCGTATGAGTGGTCGTATCGAGATTGTCGGGCGGGTGTCGGGCCGGCGCCGCTGGACGGTCGAGGAGAAGCTGGCGATCCTGCGCGATGCGTTTGGGCCGGATGGATCGGTCCGGGCGGCGGTCGAGCGTCACGAGGTCGGCAGCGGCGCGATCTACACCTGGCGGCGCCAGGCGATGTCGGGTGCACTGAGCGGAGTGCCGGCCCGGCCTCAGACCGCATTTGCCGAAGTCCAAATCAGCGAGCCGCCCATGATGCTGCCGGCGCCGCCCGTCGAGGCGCCAGCGGACGCCCGGACCGCGGGGCAGATCGGCATCGAGCTGCCTTCGGGTGTGCGACTGACCGTCGACGGCACGGTCGACGCCGAGGCGCTGTCGCGCGTGATCGGCGTGCTGGCACGATGATCCCGCAGCCGACATCGAGGCGGATATTCCTGGCGTGCGGCGTCACCGACATGCGCAAGGGCTTTGATGGCCTGGCGGTATTGGTGCAGCAGGTGCTCCGGGAGAAACCACATTCCGGTGCGCTGTTCGCGTTCCGCGGCAAGCGGGGCGACCTGATCAAATTGCTGTGGTTCGACGGTCAGGGACTCTGCCTGTTTTCGAAGCGGATGGACCGGGGGCGTTTTGTCTGGCCGGTGACCGCAACCGGCACAGTGGCGCTGACGTCGGCGCAGGTGTCGATGCTTTTGGAAGGCATCGACTGGCGTCGTCCCGAGCGGACGTGGTCACCAACATTGGCGGGCTAAAAACACAGCTTTTCCGCCATTTTTGCTCGTGTGAGAGTGGGCGAACTGCTATGAAAATGAGGTGTCGCAAGCCTCTCTTGCCCCATCTGATGCCGAGGCGCGGATCGCCGTGCTGGAGGCCTCGCTCGCCCGAGCCAATGCAGCACTCGCCGCCCGCGACCTGCTCATCGAGACACTGCGTGGACAGATCGCTCGGCTGCGGCGGATGCAGTTTGGCGCATCCTCTGAGAAGTTGACGCGCGAGATCGCCCAGCTCGAACTCGCACTTGAGGAACTGGAAACCGAGAGCGCAGTACCGGAGACCGGCGCGGCCTTGTCAGACACGCCCGGGCGACCGGCACCAGTCCGTGCGTTGCCCGACCACCTGCCACGCGAGGAGGTCGTCCACGAACCCGCCTCCGGCGCCTGCACATGCCCGGACTGCGGCGGTGCGCTACGCCGTCTCGGGCAGGACGCCCATGAGATGCTCGACGTCCTGCCGGTGCACTGGCGCGTGGTGCGGAACATCCGACCGAAATACAGCTGCCGGACTTGTGAGAAGATCGTCCAGGCAGTTGCCCCGGTGAAGGCAGTCGCACGCGGAAAGGCGACATTCGCAACGCTGGCCCATGTCGTCGTCTCGAAGTTCGAACATCACCTGCCGCTTTATCGGCAGTCCGAGATGATGGCGGCCCAAGGCTTGGACATCGACCGCTCGACGCTGGCGGGCTGGGTCGGTCAGGCAGCCGCGCTGCTTGACCCCATCGTCAGTCGCATCCGCGAGGAAGTGCTGAAAGGCGACAAAATCCACGCGGACGACACGCCAGTCCCGGTGCTCGACCCAGGCCGCGGACGCACCGCGACCGGGCGGCTATGGGTCTATGCAGTCGATGACCGCGCCTCCGGTAATACGGCTCCGCCAGCGACATGGTATCGCTTCACGACCGACCGTACCGGTGCACATCCGCAAGCCCATCTCGCCGGATTTCGAGGCTTCCTCCAGGCCGACGCCTATGCCGGTTACGACGGGCTCTATCGAAGCGGCGTCACCGAAGTCGCGTGCTGGGCCCATTTCAGGCGCAAGGTGTTCGACCTGCACGAGCGGGTTGCTACGCCGCTGACCACCGACATTCTTGAACGCATCGGTGCCTTGTACAGCATAGAGGCCGAGGTCCGCGGCAGGCCGCCTGACGTGCGGCTGGCGGCGCGGCAGAACCGGACGAAGCCTCTGGTCGATGCGCTGCGCGAGGCACTGGACGCAGCACTGCGCCGGCTGTCGCCGAAGTCCGACATGGCCAAGGCTATCGCCTATGGCACGAAGCGATGGCTCGCACTGTGTCGCTTCCTCGATGACGGGCGCCTGGAGATCGACAACAACATCGCCGAACGCGCGTTGCGCGGCGTTGCCGTCGGACGGCGAAACTGGCTGTTCGCTGGTTCGAAAACGGGCGGCGAGCGCGCCGCGGCGATCTACACCGTCATCCAGACCTGCAAGGCCAACGGCGTCGACCCGCAGACCTACATCGCCGACGTCACTGGGAAGATCGCAGCGGATTGGCCGGCCGCGCGATGGGACGAACTCATGCCCTGGAACTGGTCCGCGCAAACCGCAGAGCGAGTGGCGCAAGCCGCGTAATCTGCGGTCTGCCGACCACGCTTACCATCGCCGAGATGTCGCAAGCCGGTTAAATCACTCGTGTCAAAACCGAACGGTGAGACACAAAAAACCCGGGCAACAGCGCTGAGCATCAGCTCCGCCAACTTCTTCAATGCTGCGATCGTCATCGCCTCCCGCGTCCTTGGATGCGCCCACCCCCGCCGCTCGGCGGTATTGACGCTCTGTATACAAGTTAGCGGTTGAAAGCCCTCCGCCGACGGCAAATAATCGGCCATGACCAAGGAACGGGACGAATACCTTGGCGGGCCACGACATGCTCGCTTTAAGTATCGGGATGATGACGTCATCCAACGCCGCATAGATGCTGGCGAAACTGCCTCCGATGTCATCCGCCATTTCGTAGAGTCGGGCATATCCAATAGCGCATCCTACCACCACTGCATTCCGGCCATCCCGCTGGATTTCACAGAAAAGCTTCTGCTTGACCGCTTCATGGCTCTGTCTGGCAGCGATCCTGTCAGCGTCATCAAATCCCTTGTCCTCAACGAAGCGCATAGGACTCTCAATGCACACGACGAACGCCTCCGCGCCGCCACCTCACCCGCCGGCAAAGCCCAACCCTGACTATCACCCAGACTGGGAGCAACTGCACGACGACGCAAACGCTCGCCGGGAAGCGGCGTGGGCGGTGAAAGCCAGTCTAATGGGTCGTCTGCCGGATCTCACCGACACAGAGCGGACCGACCTGGCCGAGGCCGAGGTGGAATGGGAAGCCGCGCACCAGCTTTGTATGCTCTGCCTGGATACCTACCAGCACCGCACCTTCGAGGATGCAATGGCATGGCTGAACCAGACATTTTGTTCAATCAATCCGGTGAGTCTCCCCGATCTGCATGCGTTCAGCGACGTCCGGCAGCTCATAAAAGCAGCGTATCGGATCCACAGCAAACGGCTGGAGATGGAGACCATCGAGCGCAACATGCTCGATCTATCGCAAGCCGATAGGTTTTTGCCGTTCCTTAAGTTCGCGAACTGCAAAACGTGGGAAGTCACTATTCCCGCACATAATTATCGGACCGCATCTGACATCCATGCCCACTACACAATTGATGAAGTGGACAACGGCCTACATGTCGCAATACAAAATGCCAGGCGCTCTATGAGCGCCATCAACGCGTGCGAGATTCTCATCGAAGAGTTCTTGCGCCAGCAAGTAAGCCCATGGACGACACGACGCTGGTTCTTCGCCAAAAAACTACCGGCTATCACCTTCTATACATACATGCCGCCATCCCAATATAGCAAAGAGATGTTCAACCGCGTTGAACTGAGCGCACCGCTTGCTCGCGGCAAGCGGATCTCCGTGGTGGGATGGCCAAGCGTTGGATGCGTGCCAGCTGCAGTCAGACCCAACTGGTTGCCCGGCGGTCTCGCCGACTGGGGCACGTTCGACGACAACGCTGACACATGACCAGGGCTCAAAAGATCGGCCTGACCTGCTTCGCGCTCGTCGCGCTGCTCGGCACGCCGACCCTGGTCTTTCCGTTGGTCTGCGGCATATCGCGGCTTGGCTATGCGCCGGCGAACCCGGTGCCACCGTGGTGGTGGACCACACAGCAGAACCCCTTCGCCTCGACCTTCGCCTGGTTAAACTACGCCAACGCGGACGGCTGGCTCGGCTATGCGCACCTCTTCTGGTCGCAGACCGCCTTGTGGTGGCACGGATACGACATAACCCATGCCCTGGCCCCTCGCCTCGTTGCCAGCGGGCTCGCCGGCGTAGCGGTCGCGTTCAGCCTGGTCGTGGCAGCCGTTCGCGCCGCCCAACCCGAAACCCGTACCGAACGCCATCACGAACGCGGCTCGAAGCTCGTCGAGCGTGAGGACGCCGCCCGGTTCGTTCGGGCACTCGTTGTCCGGGAAATAGAGACATCGCACGGCAAACTCGCGGCAATCGCGAGCAGCATCGGCTTACGCCTGCGCGGGCCGTCAGGCCGTCACATCCGAGCGGTACGCAAGGACGCCAAGGTTCAACCCCGCCAGATCTCGCGAGCAACCGCGCGCGGCGACGCTGCAGTCATGAAGATTGCTGCGGCCGGCGTTGATGCAGGCCTGGTGCGGATGGCAGGCATCCCGATGCCCTATTCGAGCGAAACCCTGCACACCCTCATCGCCGCCTCGCCCGGTACGGGCAAGACCGTGGCGCTGCGCGAACTGCTCACCGATCTCAGGCGCCGGGGCGACCGCGTGATCTGCGTCGATGCCGGTTACGACCTGAGCCCTGGCTTTCGCAGTCCTGACGATCTGATCCTGTCACCCGTCGATCCACAGTCGGTCGGTTGGTCGCTGCGCAACGAGGTTCGGAATGAGACCGAATGGGGCTCGCTGATCAAATCGATGATCCCGGCGCAGAACGGCCCGGCCGGCACCTGGCAGCGCAAAGCTCAGGATTTCATGACCTCGCTGTGCGAGGCGGTTGGGAGCGCAGCCGACAACCGTAAGCTGCTCGAGATCGCCACGGTCTGGTCGACCGACCAGTTGCTCGAGCTGCTCGAGGGCACGCCTGCCGCCATCGCGCTCGGCGAAGGCGGCGAGGAATATCTCAACAGCGTGCGCAACAACATCAATGAAAGTCTGTCGGCCTGGAAACGCGGGCCTGACGGCAACTTTTCGGTCCGCAGCTACATGAATGCCAGCGATGAACGCCGCTGGCTCTGGCTGCCTTACACCGATCTGGAAGCGGCAGTCTGCCAGCCCGCGATCGCAAGCTGGATCGACATCATGATCAACGCTGCAACCGAACGTCGTGATGCAGGTGGCAAGCCCGGCGGGCACCGCACCTGGATCATCATCGACGAGCTGAACTCGATGGGCCTCATCCCCAATCTGTCGAAGCTCGGCGCGCGCCTGCGCAAATATGACATTTGCGGGGTCGGCATCATCCAGGACGATGCCCAGCTGAAATCGACCTACGGCGTCTACGACGCCGATACGATCTTCAGCACGTTCTCGAACAAGGTCTATTTCCGCTGCAGCAGCGCCGGCCTCGCCAGACGCATATCGGACGACCTCGGCATGACCGAATACCGCGAGGTGCGCTATGCCACCTCGCGGTCGCGCACCGCCGGTAAGGTTACGCAAAGTACCTCGACGTCGGAGCAACACGTCAAACGCGAACTGTTTTTGCCAAGCGAGATCCAGAACCTTCCCACCCGTTGCGGCGTCGTCAAATTCGCCGAAGTGGACTCAGTGCTGCCGACCTACCTGTGGGTGCCGCCTCGCCCGCGCCGATGATCACTCACGCTGGCCGCGTGGCTTAGGTGCCTCGCCTGACACCGCGCTTGGCTTTTCACCCCGCGCAGACAAATCGCTTCTTTCTCCGACCGCGCGCTGCGGTCCGCTAGCCTGACCGACCTGCTCGGCCCGTGCGAGCCGCTCAGCGGCCGTCAGGGGCGCATCTGGCGGTTGGGCCGCCCTTTCCTGCTCGATGCGCCTGAATCTGTCTGACACAGCCTCCCTGCCCGCCTGTGAAGACCCTTCGGCCTCACGCTCGCGATTGATCCGCTCGAAGCGCTCCTGAACGCTACCGAGCACCTGCCCGACCTTCTGGCCAATGCCCTGCACCACCTCACGCGCCACCTGAGCGGCGCGCTCGACCTGGTGGCGGACCTGCTCGCGCATCTGCTGCGCCAGCACACGCGCTTGCTCCACCCAGTTGTCGATCGCGCTGGCCGCGTCGCGGGCCTGCATGCGGGGATCGTCGCTCCGCGGCGTCCCCGCGCCAATCCCCATCTCCTGCAGCTCGTCGCGGATCTGCGCCATCTCCTGCGCAACCGCACGGCGCTCGGCCGTGATCTCACGCCCGAAATGCTCCTTCTGAGGTTCCTGTGCGATGCCCCGCTCGGCATGGCTACGGTGATCGACCCGCCGTTCGACCTGCGCCAGTTCCAGCGCATCGTTCTGGATCTGGGCGAGGCGTTCGCGCAGCGCCAATATCTCCTTGGGACCCTGTTTTTGGTCGTCCAGCTCGCGGGTTTTCTGCCCGAACCCGTCGGGGTCGACCGTCCGCGTCGTTGTCAGCACATGCATGTGCCAGTTGCGCTGATCGCCGTCCGGGCTTGGTGTGTGCAAGGCCACGTCGACAGCGACCCGGTAGCGTTGGACGAGCTCGCGGGCGAACTGCTCGGCAACCTCGCGCCGCTCTTCCTTGTTCAGCTCATGGGGTAAGCCAACGATATACTCGCGGGCCGTCTGCGAGTTACTCCGCCGTTCGGCGTGTTCAGCGGCATTCCACAGTACCGAGCGGTCCTGGGCCCATTCGGCCCCCTCCGGCGTGACGATGAACCCATCCTCGACGCCGCCCCGCGCCCGGAAGTCATGGATCTCACCAGTGCGCTCGTCGGTGAACCGTTCACCGTGCCGATAGGCGGCAGCCGCCACCGCACTGTCACCCCGGCTGCGCTGCACGGGGCTGGTGCGGACATGGGGCATGGCGGTGACGGTAGTCATGACAAACGACGACTATCGCAAGGGGTGCAGGGGGGTCGCGTAGCCCCCTTGCCGGGGTACGGGGCGCGAAGCCCTGTGCGGACCATCAGGCCGCTGGGGTGCAGGGACCACCCTGCCGCAAACGCCCCAATGGGGCGGCAAACTCGTAGAGTTTGCATCTTTGCGCTTTCTCTACTTCCTTCTGTCATTTGCTCTGTCTACACCCGGCCCGTATTTTGGCAAGGATCCACCATGGCACAGCCCCCAACATCCGATCCCAAACTCGCCAAACTGCTCCGTGAGGTCGAAATTGTGGAGCGCAAGATCGAACGCGCTCAGGCCCTCTCTCAACGCCTAAAACGTCTCGCCGTTGATCACTCCAGACGAGCCGACACACGCCGCAAGATCATCCTGGGCGGTGCACTTCTGAACGCTGCCCGCTCCGAACCCGAGCTTGCCGAACTAGTCGCTCGCTTCGTAGCTGCTATTACTCGCTCGGCTGATCTCAAGCCCTTCGAAGGCTTCTCCACCGAAGAGCTCATCGCAGCATCTATGGACCAAAATGCGAGTTCACCGCGGCGTCCTCGCCGGCTCACCCACAAGCCAGATTAAGAAAAGTACGCAGCTTTCCGTATGGACTATGTGGACCGTATTGAACGGATGTTCGTCGGTTCTTCTTCCTGTGAAACGATGCAGGCACACACCGGCATCCACCGTGCCTTCCGCCAAGTTTGCGGCTCATCGGTCGCCTTGTGACGGCGTCAGCCGAGACGAAGCAAACGTACATTGTTCCTCAGGATCAATCCCACCAGTTTCGTTTTCTCTCGGCTTGGTCCTCGGTTTGGCTTTAGAGATTCTGTTAAATATGAACTGTTAAGAAGGTTAAGGCTATCACAAAGCGAAATCTTCGCTGTGATTAGAATGGCTTACAGACTGGCCTGGTGGGTGATACCCCGTGATTCGGTGGGTGATCCCCCGATAGCATGGTGGGTGATCCCCCGAAGCAATAGTGGGTGAAACCCCGAGGCCCATCGCCTGGGAAAACGGTTTTCGGGTTGGTTATCCACAGGCTGGCCGGCATATCGAACTTAGACCAAGTAGCCTGACTTCTCGCAGTTGATCCTTTTGGTGGGTGATACCCCGACAATTTTATTGGCGGTGGGTGATACCCCGATAGTCACCGCCGACCTGAGAGATGATCCATTTTTGCGTCTACCTGCTCGGTACGCCGGCGATCAGCATCAAAGCGAGCGCGTCGATCTTCCTCGGCCCGCGTTCGTTCAGCGAGGGCCATCGCTTCGGCTTCACCACGACGTCTGAACATGACAGCCGGGCTTTTATCGGCCGTTTCTGCTGGTTCCATCATATAGTCAGGGAGTTGATCGGCCTCGATCACCCGCCGGAGCATCCGGTTGAACTCCTTGGGTTGGGCATCGCTGCCGGTTTTGTCACGCAGCACCTCTATCCGGCATAACCATCCGCCTTGTTGCGATCCGACATGCTTACGCGCGATGCGGTACAGCGCCCGTTCCAGCCCCCCGGACAGGAGGAAATAATCAGGGTGCATAGTCAGCAACGATTTCTCGTTGACGATCCCCTCGTAAACCCAGTCCGATAGGGTCAAGGTCATACCCCGAGGTTGCTCGGTCTCAACGTCAGTGTCGAACGTCCAGCTATCGAGCCAGTTAAAGCCAGCCTTCTGCCGCCGCTTCGTTGCGCGGATCGAGGTCGTGATGGAAGTGGTCTGCAGACGGAGCAGTGCTGCTTGCAGTTCCTGATAGTCCCTGCCGCCCGTGCCGCGTTTGATAGCCCGCAAAAGGTCGTAGGGCGTCGTCGTCAGCGTGCGCGGTAGGTCGTTCAGACCCTGCTGTTTCATACGGTTTAGCGTGGATGCAGCCCATATCAGAATATCGGCATCCCATATGGTTGCCATGCCATAATCAGGGATCGCCTGCACACGCACCCACGCCTCGCCGTCCGGGCTGCGGTATTCGATCGGCTTTAGACGCTTACGCTTCTGAAGCGAGAAGAATGGTCTCTCCATGACCTCTCGCTGGTCGCGAAGCGACAGATCGCCTAGCGCCGGGATGAACAGGTCAAACTCGGGACTAGGATCGCGCCGCTTGCTCATGGTGCAAACCTGGTATGGCCCCGCTTGACCAGATACTGACGGAGCAAGCGCTCGGTAACGACGGTGAGCGGTTCCCCACCCTCTTCGACGCTGAGTTGACGCAACGCACGGTGCATATCTTCGGGGATGTGGATCAGTACCGGCTTCTTGCCGGGATGGCTGCTGCGGCGCGCCGGTGCAGACACCGCCGCCGACACATTTGCCGGACGTCGCGACTTTGCCGCCTGCGGCGGTTCGGGAACCACGTCGGCAACGGGGATAGGTACAGGTGTTGAATCCCCAGGTTCGTCATCGAAGATGCTGGAAAGAGCGGAAGGCTTCCGGGCCATCATGCCACCTCGCTTACTAGCTTAGTCGTATATCCGCTTAGTCGCTTAGCTTCTACATAAGCGGCTTGCAGTTCGGCTGCTGCTTTGCCGCCGGGGTCGGTCTCGGCAGCGGTGCGTCCCAGCGGTGTAGCTTTGTAGAAATCTTTGCGGAAATGAAGCCGGCTGTCGAACACTGTCACGCCCTTGGCGACGAAGCCGGCATGGGCCTCCTGCCCCTCCCCACCCTGATGTGGAACTTGGGTCAGGATAACCGCGAACGGGGTGCCGGCCTGCTGCACCTGCTTGACGGTCTGTAAAACCGAATGAACATCCAGCCCGCGTGGAGCGACCGGGATGATGACGAAATCCGCCTGCTCTGCTGCGAGCATGGCGATGTCCTTAGAGTTTGCCGGCGTGTCGATGATGATAAGATCAATTTTGCCGCTGCCTCGGCCACGCGAGACGTGGAGCGGTAGACCTGCGACGCTGCTGTCTTTCACGGTCACATCTTCCTCGCCCCGACGCTCCGACCAGTAGAGCGCCGAGCCCTGCCGGTCGTCGGCATCGAGAATTACAACGGATGCACCTTCGCGTGCGGCCTCAACGGCAAATCCCGTGGAGAGGGTGGTCTTGGATTGACCGCCCTTTTGCGCGATCACGGCCCATACCTGCATAGCTGCTGCTCCTACTAAGCGGTTAAGCGACTTATATAGCTTAGCCGCTTAGTCGTAAAGATGATTAGTCGCTTATCAATTTCTGGGCCCCCAGGGGGAACGCGATCGCTATGCGCACGCGCGAGGGTAGGGGGACACGCCGATGGCCCCTTGGTTCAGCCTTGTCGCGAACAGTGTGGACAACTGGAATATCCACGGGGGTGCAGGCAGTGAGCCAAGCGAGGAAGGGGACCGGTGAGAGGATGTTCGGAATCGTACGCTAAGCCTAAGCCTAAGCCTAAGCCTTTGCGGCGCATAGATCGGGTGACGGGTTGCGTGACATGGATCGCCCACGATCGAACAGGACCAGCGATCGTCACGCAAACCCTCGTTTGCGGAGCGTCCCGTTTTCCATGTCTAATGGGTAATTTTTGTCTCTCTGAGCCTTCCTTTGCGGGAAAGCGGGCATCGGGCAGGGCCACGGTAGGTCCAACGCCTGTTGACCCTCGAATATATGATCCATATACGGAACGTATATTATAGGTGTGAGGATTGGGTGATGGGTTTGGTGAAGATCGACGATGAGCTGCACGAGGAAGCCCGCCGCGCTAGCGCCGTTATGTGCCGGTCGATCAACGCCCAGGCCGAGTTCTGGATGAAGATCGGGATGCTCGCCGAGGCCAATCCCACCATGGCCTTCAACGACATCGTGAAGGCGCAACTCGCGGAGGCGAACGTCCTCCTGGTCCAGCCACTCGCGGCTTGATCGAGCGCCGCCAACCATCCCTACCACCTGCTAGGACTGACATGCCCTTTCACGACGAAATCACAGACTTCTTCGGCCGCTACGTCGATGCCTTCGCGCGCGAGGACGCCGACACGTTAAGCGAGCTATGGGACGAGGTTGGACTGTTCCCCACCCCTACCGGCAACTTCGCTATGCCGCGATCCGCGTTCCGCGACCATTGCGCCACGCTGTTCGGTTTTTATCGAGCCCAGGGCGTCGTGCGGCCGGAAGGCGCTCTGCTGTCCGCCGACGAGCTGTTCCCGGGCGTTGCTCAGGCGCGCGTGGCCTATCGCATGATGGGCGCCGACGACGCTCCGGTTGCCGAGTGGGAGCATGTCTATGTCCTACGGCACACCGACACCTGGCGCGTATCGCTAACCATAGCGGATGGCGAGATGGCAGCCTGGACGGCCAAAGGCGTTCAGCTCTGATCGAATTTGCTGCTGCTCGACCATTACCGAAATACCATCTCAATCGAGACCGCCGAGCGCTTAGCGTACGATTCCGAACATCCTCTAACCGGTCCCCAGGAAGTTACGGCTAGCTGATTGCGCCTACTGGTAGGGCGCGGTGACGATCTTCCCTCTGATCGGACTACGTTGCTGGTAATCGCCGAAGTCCTCAACCGCGCGTGCACGATAGAGCCATCCCTACGGAGCGCGCCAATAGCCATATAAATAAGCTACCAAGCGCATAAGCTACTAACCGACTAAGCGGCTAAGCGGCTAAGCGGCTAAGCGGCTAAGCGGCTAAGCGGCTAAGCGGCTAAGCGGCCAGGCGGCCAGGCGGTCAAAGGCTAAAACCTGGCGTCCCTGTGCTACCCGTTAAGTCAGCCTTTCGCGGCCGCACGCTATCAAACGTTTCGCTAGGACCTGTCCTCTAGAATGCGAATGGCGATATAACGCGCGTTGGTAAGGTTACACACGGCAAAGGGGACGCCGTTCCTGAACATTCCCCATTTAGGAACGACTATCGGAACGCGAACAGGGCTGGCACGCCATCAGACACTTGGTGTCACGGAATTACGACGTTTACCAGATTGCTTACGGGGGGTCGGAAAACGTTCACATGCCAGGTTACTGCTCCTAGGTCATAATTTATTGGATCTTCTATGATCGACCAAGTGCCTTCTGAATATTACATCGATGAGAGCGGCAATACCGGCGACCTCAGCACCGTCAAAATCGAAAACTATTTCACCGAACAGCGCATATTCGCTTTAGCGGCGGTTGGCGGAAAGCTTGATAATACGCTCATTGAACAATTTGAAACACTCAAACTGGCTCACCGGCTTCAAGGGCAGGAGGTAAAGTCCAGACAGGCCTATGACAGGCCGCGGTTCCTCCTCGATCTGCTCGACTTGCTGGAAACGCGCAGCTGCCCAATATTCATTGAGATTGTCGACAAACACTATTTTGTAGTAGCGAACATCATAGAACGGATGGTGGTCCCCTATGTCGCCGAGTGCGACATCACGCCGGACGCTCTCTGGATGAAAGGCCTAATGGCAGATTATATGGCGCTCTACGCGCCACCCAGTCTCACGCACGCCTTCGCCGCTTGCTGCCAGAGTAGGGATTATATTGAAATACGCGACCTCTATAAGCGCATCATTGCCTGGGCAGAGGGAAAGCAGGCACCGTCGGAAATTGCTGAAGGTATCGCCCGCTTCACGCGAGATAGCCTGAAGGACTTTCGCAAGCTGACCAAGCTTAAGGCCGTCGAGCGGGCGCTGCCGGTTCCCGACGCAAACCCCGCTGGAAAGCTCTTATGGGTACTTCCCAACATGACATCATTCACGCATATTTATGCGCGGATCAACCGCTACGCGCACAAACAGATTTCCGGCGTAACACTGTTTCACGATGAACAACTACAGTTTGGGGATATTCTTCAGTACGCAAAGTCACAGACCGAAAGGTCTGCAGAGTTTGGTCTGAAACTTCCTCTAAAGGCAGCTGACTTTAACTTTTCTCAGGCAGCCGAACTACGATTCCTACAGTCACACGACTCGATTGGCATTCAGATCGCCGACGTCATGGCTGGGTTTATCGCGCGCTACATCCAGGATGCGGTATGGGGTGGCGCTGCCATGCATGCTGACAAGGTCACCATTTTCGACCGTCTCGTATCGATGGGAGATCGAAGGCGCGGCACAGGAGTCAATTTTGTAGCGCCAGACAGTCTGGTCCGCCATCTCGGTATCGTGCCACAGGCGAACTACTAATGCGGCTGGAACATCTGGGCCGGTCGATCATCCCGGATTCTGCCGCTCTTCTCCAGGCATGCTGTGGATGATGTTCTGGTGTGGGCAGAGTACTGTCCCGCTTTAGTCGGAGGATCGGTTGCGATAGCGCGTTCAGGTCCTCTCTCCAGTGATAACACTATGTATGCGTTCCAAAATTGGCCGAGAAATAATCGATCATCTCTCCGCCTTGCGATCCGGCGCGAAAGCGGCGCTGCTCCGTAACGTCCATCGACGGGGCTAAATAAATGATCTGATCTTCCCTATAAAGGGGAGTCCCCCTCTCCGGGTCCAACCCGCCTTTGCGCAAGTGCGCCAAGGTGTTCGCCATTTCGAGCGTGGCCCCCACGAGGACGTCCGCGAGCTGCACCGCCGGGCTGGCCACGGAGTTAACCTGTACGACGCCTGTCAACTTCAGGGGGAATTTGAGTGTTGCGATTTCCGAGGATCGGAACTCGACCTTCGCGTCGTGCGCGATGAGCTTCTGGATCAAGCCGTGATAGGTTTCCAGGTTCTTCGACTGGTCGTGCTCGACGCGATACGGACCGTCGGACATCATTTCCATCCGACCGATTAAGCCCTGAAGCACCACCATCGCCGCGTCCGTCGTCACACCGGGCGTCGCAATGGTAGCCAAGCACTCAGGCGCGGCGTTCGCGATTGGACCTAGCGCTTCTGGCAATTCCCGCCAGTTGGTTCGGCGCGCCGCCCCGACGAGATCGCCTAGAGCCTCCGGGGTCTTCTCCTTCATGGCACGCTGAAACGCGGCAATGAGCTGATCGAATAGCCCATCTCCGAGCAGGCTGGGCCCGGCCTGAAAAAGGATCGAACCGAGCGTGAAGTTTCGGCCATTTTCGTAAAAGTTCACGCCGCGTTCGTAGTAATAAGGTTCTGCGGCATAGTCGAGAAACATAAGCGTAAGTAGAAAGCGCTTGTCGCAGACATAGGTTACAGACCTGTACTCCGCTAGCATATCGCGCAGTAATCCCAGCAGTCGATCGTGGTTAGATGGCCTTCGGGATAGCGAACTATACTTGAGCTCTGGTGCCTGCAGGCGAGGAAAGTGGTGCCTGATCAGCGCGGCGGCATCATCGTCGTTGATCGCAATGGCGGTCGCGCCTTGGAATCGCTGCTCGGGATTGAGCAGATCGAAGCCGGTATATCCGCTCTCGTCGATCCTGAAGCATACCATGTCGACTATCTTACCGCACTTCTTGCCGAGTGGGACGTCAAAAAAGACGGCGGCATTCCGTTTACGTTACGTCCACAAATCCGTTGCACCGGCATGGCCCCCGGGGGCCGAGGGCATGGGCATGCCGCCACCTACATTCTCGCGATGGCAGATAACTCTGTTTGACTTTGTCCAAAGTATGTCTATCTATGTGGCAAGGTATACACATAGAGGCGCTGTATGAGTGACGTCATTTCGGTATTCACGTCTAAGTCGATGGAAACCATCCTTGCGGATGGTGGGTCGCAGTCTTGGGCGCTTGACCGCTCCCGGGCAGCGCGCTGTGACTATCTGGTCGCGTGCCGAAATGCTCATGGCGATGCGGAAGGGCCGGAGCCACATCGCCAGGCATTTCTAGTCGGCAAGGTTGCGGATGTTGTCGCCTCGACTGATACGGATGGACGCTTCAAAATCGTAATTAGCGAGTTCGCGGAGGTCTCATGGGAGGACGGCTGGGAAGAAGGCCGCCGCAACCCCGTCGCCTATTACAAGGATCACGATTTTACCGACGACGACGGCAAACCTATGGATTTTAAGGCGTTACCGTTCAAAAAGCTGGACACCGCTCCGCGTGGGCTTAGCCTCGCGGAGGCGAAGGCAGGGCTGGCTGTTACCTTCGGCGTGCCTGAAAGCGCCATCGAAGTTACGATCCGTGCATGAGGCCGCTGCCCCGTCGGTTGCGGCAGCCGTACGGCACGCGGCCCTCCGCACACGCTCAGGTAAGGATCCTGAGACGGAGCAAGTCCGCGCCTTCCTGCAAGCCGGCCATCCGTTGCTCGCCTTTAGCGTAGTCCTGGTGCGCAGATTGGGCATGTGCGCTGCGCTCGCATATGGAGTGTTCTTCCTGCATTGAACGACCGCTGGCATCATTGTTTGTCTGGCTGCACTATACGGTCGTGTTCCCGCTATGAGGCCCGGCTATGGCAATAAGCGAAGAGGTTCGGCAGGTAATTTTCATCCTCGAAGAGGAAGGCTTTGCCGCTCTGGCCGGCGAACTCCTGACCGAGATGAGTCTTGGGCGAGAAGTTGAGAAAGAGATCGCTGCCGTCGACGATCGCGCGGTGGACGGCGATCGAGATACGGTCCTGCGTCGCGTGCCAATCGACGAGAGCGACCAACTTCGTACGGCAATGAATTTCCTCCGCTTTCGGCTGGTCCTGCCGGTACGCGCATTCGCTGAGGCGGAGCGGATCGCCGGTCAAATTGCAGGGGAGGGGGGTACTAGGATCAGGTTCGTCGATCCCGAACAACGCCAAGAGAGCGAGCCTCTTAGTCGGCGGGATATCGGGGATGCATCGCTTGCCGATGAGCTCGACGCGTTCCTGGAGCGCCTTCCTGAGATGACTTCGCCACCGATCGTCCGAGATTCCTGATATGGCGCTGACGACGACTGCAGAAACCGAATTACGTAACATCCTGCGCAGCTTTCGGGCTGCGCACGGGGGCGCCGTCGCCCCGACGAGCGAAGGTAAGGCACTTGAAGTATGGGTGTTGATGAAGCTCGCACACACCGTGCATCAAACCCTGTCGGCAAACTGGCGAGTGACCCTGCGCCGCGGTGACGGCAGCTTGCTCCCTGTGGGTGGCAACTTCGACCTACCAAGCCAGCGGTCAAAAATACAGCCGAGCAGCCCGACCGCCCCTGGCTATGTGCTGTTAGAGCACAGGAGGCATGCCGACCGCCGGCTCGAGCTCCGTGGTAGCTTGCAATGGATGGGAAGGAGCGGCGCCAAGCACGAGATCGACGTGTCCGTGCTCCCCGCTCAGATCGGCGAGGCGATCAGGAACAACGGCGGGGGATATCCGCACGGGCTCCCAATCGCCGCGGTCGAATGCAAGGACAAGGGCGGCTTCGGGCCGCTAGACGAGACGCGCCAGACACTCGCTCGGATGTACGATCTCGTACTTGTAACGCAGCCGATCTCGAGCTGGTCATGCCGCATCTTCGAGGCTGCTACGTATACATACTGGGGACGAAAAAGTTCGCGCTACGTCTCATTCTTCAAAAAGGGCACTTTCGGTATTGTGCGTGCAGGTCAATTCCAGTCGGGCGCTAGCACGCTCGCCAGCCACTATTCGATCGGACACTATCCGGGCATCTATGACAACGCGAGCGTGATCCACCGGTTGGAGTCCAGCTTCCGCCGCACTGTGGCAACTATCAGCGACTTCTGAAAAGGGCCGCTGCCGAGGAGTTGCCTTCGACCTACACCTAACGAAGATGGACTAATAGTATCCCGTAAACAGGCGTTTTTAAACAGCGGGCGGGTAATTTTCGAAGAATTCGATGACATATTCCCTTAAGGCGAGATGGATATATTTTCTAAGATATCATTGCGGACGCCGTGGCAGGAATGTTCGAAAGGGATGCGAGACGCGCTCGTGCTTCCTCATGCATGTTCACCGGGGTTGTATCGAGAACTCGCGTCACCATTGCAGTTAGAAAAAGGCCCGGTACAAGGTTAACCGGCGTATGCTCCTTAACTATCCTTACTTTTGGTAAATTTTCGATAGTTTGATTGATGATGTCTTCGGATATAGATTCTGCTGCGACTTCCTCTTCTTCTTCCGACTCTGGACCAGGATCTGGTATTTCTGTAGAATCCAACCCGTTTTCGGTTTCTGGAGAGGCGAAGTCTCCCGAATATTCCATAAGAATCAAACAAGTAGCGTGATATGCATCATCCTCACGCCCAAGCTTTCCAAGTAGGTCAAATAGCCAAAGAGCAGTTTTAGGTTCCTTCTGAAGAATATCAGAACGAAGTCCAAATACAAAACCGAGGGCAGCTAGTGGATGTCTTAATCGTAAGTTTTTGGCATCTCCGTATGATTCTTCAATCCTATTTGGAGCATTTTTTCCATAAGATGAATCCATACGCTTTGTTGATACGAGCAACTCAGGCCCCGTCGCCCAATCAGTTATAACAACATCAACCTGCTTTACGTAATTCTTTCCAAGAATATTAGCTGAAGAGGATGTAACGCCTTTGATTGACGTTTTTGC